>JBOHXF010000537.1:0-12361 GCA_050737455.1 Opitutaceae bacterium
CTCCCGGACCGCCCAGGCTATTCGGTCTTCGGCCGACGCGGCCGCAAGCCGCTCGTTCACCGCGGCGAAGTCCGCGGTCGCCAGTATATCCGCAGATTGCATCGCGTTACACGCCCCCCGGGCAGGACGCCATCCCCAAGGGGGAACCGGGCGGTGGGGCCGGACGGTGGAGCGAAGCGGAATTCACGGTTGAGCCGATCACTGTGCAAGGTGTCCGAGATTTCGTCAAGAGAGGACATGAACATCAATTTTATTGTTGCAAAGTTGACCATCTAGTAAACAATTAGCGGCAAATGGGACGAACCAGCGACGCAAAAGAACGATTGATGTCGGCGACGCTCGACCTGATTTGGAGTTCGAGCTACGGGGCCGTCACGATCGACGAGATCTGCGTGAAGGCCGGTGTGAAGAAGGGGAGTTTCTATTATTTCTTCGATTCGAAGTCGGAACTGGCCATCGCGGCTGTCGACCGGCTTTGGCGCGAGGATTGGAAGCCGCGGCTGGACTCGCTCTTTTCACCCACGGTCGAGCCGCTCAAGCGGCTGACGGGATACCTCGCCCACCTTTATCAGAATCAGGTGAACTACAAGGCACGCACAGGGCACGTTCTGGGCTGCCCGATGTGCTCGGTCGGTTCCGAGGTCGGGGCCCGCGACGATCGGCTGGGCCACAAGGTGCGCGAGCTGATGGAGGGCAAGCGCCGCTACATCGAATCGGCGATCCGCGACGCGCTCGCCGAAGGCTCGATCGAGCGGTGCGATCCCGTGCAAAAGGCGCGGTCGCTCTGCGCGCTGATCGAGGGCTGCCTCGGAGAGGGCAGGATCATGAACGACACCGAGCCGATCCGGCGGCTGCCGGCGATGGCATTCGATCTCCTCCGTGTTGGATCCGGCCTTGCTACGCTAGGCGTTGGTGCGAATTTTCAAATTTAATGCAACATTTCAGTCGTCGGATCGTCTACATAGACAACTAGTCAACTACCCATGCATTCCTTTCGATCCGCCCTCTGCCCGCGCTTACGAGAAAAACCACTGGCACTTAGCGGGACGGAGCGAGGTCCGACTGGACCACACCAACCAACCGTCAAGCCACACCGCATTCGGCACCATGATCCTGCCTTCCTTCATCCTCCTGGCGCTCGTCCTCGTGACGCTCTGGGACAGCGCCATGGACGGGTGAGTCCGCCACCTTTATGACATCGAGCACACTCCCCTTAACCGCGGCGCCGGCCCGTTCGCGCGAGGAGCCCGTCGAGCGCGACACCCTGGGGCACTACCTCCAGGAGATCGGCAAGACGCCTCTGCTCGCCCTGAGCGAGGAGGTGGTCCTGGCGGGCCGCATCCGCCGGGGTGACCGCGCCGCGCGCAATCACATGATCCAGGCCAACCTGCGGCTGGTCGTGAAAATCGCGATGGACTACCGCGATTTTGGGGTGCCGCTGATGGACCTGATCAGCGAGGGCAACATCGGACTCGTGAAGGCCGTGGACCGCTACGATCCCGCCAAAGGCGGCAAGCTGAGCACGTACGCCGCCTGGTGGATCCGCCAGTCGATCCAGCGGGCCCTCGCGCAGGCCCGGACGATCCGCATGCCCCTGCACGCGATCGCCCGCGTCTCCCAGATCCGGCGCACCACGGCGGCGCTGGCCGAGGAGCTCGGGCGCGAGCCCACCGACGACGAGCTGGCCGCGGAATTGAGCATGCCGGTCGGAAAGGTCGCCCACCTCCGCGCGGTCGCCGTGCGGCCCGCTTCGCTGGATGCGCCGCTCGCGGACGAGGCCGATTCGGCCTCGCTCGGCGAGATCGTGCCGGACGAGGCGGCGGACAGCCCCTCGGAGCAGTACGGCGCGAAGGCGCTTTCCTCCGATCTGCGGCACGTCGTCGGTTCGCTGGACCCGCGCGAGGCGGAGATCATCAAGCTCCGCTTCGGCCTGGATGACGGCGACGAGCGCACGCTTGAGGAAATCGGGCGGCGGTTCGACGTCACGCGCGAGCGGATACGCCAGCTCGAGCAGATGGCGCTGATCAAGATCCGCCGGCGGATGGCCGAGCGCGAGCAGGTCGCGCGGCGTTCGGACGCCGGGCCCCGCCGGCACCCCCGACGGCACCGGGCGACCGCGACGGGAGGCTGACCGGCCGCGGGACGACCCCGCCTCAGAATTCGACGCCGGCCTGGGCCCGCACGCCGGCCGCGAACGGGTGCTTGATTTCGCGCATCTCGGTGACGAGATCGGCGGCCTCGATCAGCTTCTCCGGCGCACCGCGCCCGGTGAGCACCACGTGCTGGCCGGGTGCGCGGGCGGCGATCGCGGGCAGCACCTCCTCCAACGGCAGGTAGCCGAAGGACAAAACCACGTTCATCTCGTCGAGGATCAGGCAGCGGATCGCCGGATCGGCCAGGCAGCGCCGTGCGATCGCCCAGCCCTCCCGGCATCGGGCGATGTCCGCCGCCCGGTCCTGGGTGTCCCATGTGAAGCCCCCGCCCGCGCAGTGCCAATCGAGCAGCGGACCACGGAGCGGCCGCTCGGCCGCGTCTTCGCCGCTCTTGATGAATTGGATCACGGCGCAGCGCCGGCCATGGCCCAGCATTCGGGCCAGCAGGCCGAAGGCGGCCGTGCTTTTGCCCTTGCCGTCGCCGGTGTGGACGATCAGCAGGGGCCGCTTTTCGCGAGCCGCTCCGATCTTCGCCCGCATGGCCGCCTGGACCTCGCGCATGTGGTCGCGGTGCTCGGCTTCGGTCGGTTCGTGGCGCGGCGGTTGATCCAAAACGGCGCGATTTATGGCTGGACCCGGGTTGGCTCGCCACCTGAATCTTGCGCCTCGTTCTTTCCACTCGACCTGGGCAGCGGGGAAGGCCGTGGGAATCGGCCACAGTTGCGCTGCGGTGACGCATCACAGACCTCCACCGCGCGGCTTCGCCGCGCGGGATAGCCAATTTCCGAACGGGTGGCCCGATTGGAGGTGAAGGCGGAGGCGAGGCGGCTGGACCGGGCCCTCCCGAAAGGAGGGGCGTGGGCCGGCGGGATCTGCGAAGTCCGAACATCCGCCCCGGGATCCTCACGCGTCCGACGCTTTTTGCGGCGCCGTTCGCGAAAACTTCATCGCAAAAATGAAGCGTGAGAGCGGCATGGCGGGTCCCTCCGGGCCCGTGCGCGTCTGCTCTTGCCCTCCCGATAAGACAGACCAGCCATGACCCTCCTTGCTTCGCGCCGCCTCGCGGCGCGCATACTCCTGATTGTCGCGGGCGCCGAGGCGCCCGCGCTCCTCCGCGCCCAGGCGACGGGCGTCGCGCTCGAGCCCTTCGTCGTCTCGGCGTCCCGCACGCCGCAGGATCCGATGCTGACGCCGAGCGTCGTCACGGCGCTTTCGCTCGCCGATCTAGACGCGCGGCAGGTGACGGATCTGTCAACCGCCCTGGCGGAGACCCCCGGGGTGACGGTGGTGGACTCCGGCGGCCTCGGGGGACAAAGCGCGATTTTTCTTCGGGGTGCAAATTCCGACGAGGTGCTCTTCTTCGTGGACGGCATCCGTCTGAACACGAGCACGGCGAGCTACGTCGATTTCCTCGGCGGCGCCGATCTCGCCGGCCTCGACCGGATCGAGGTGCTGCAGGGTCCGCAGAGCACCCTTTACGGCAGTTCCGCGATGGGCGGGGTGATCCTGTTGGAGACCGCCCACGGGAGCGGCCCGAGTTCGGGGGAGGCGTCGGCGTTCGGCGGATCGCTCGGGACCGAAGAGGGCCAGGTCGCCGCCCAGGGGGCGGCCGGAGGCTTCGACTACAGCGCGTCCTTGGCGCACACCCAGACAAACAACGACCGGGCCTATAACGCCTTCAAGGACTGGACGTATTCGACCCGGCTCGAGGACCAGGCGAGTCCGCGGCTCCTCGTCGGAGCCACCCTGCGTGGATTTCTCGCGCATTACGAGGAGCCGGGGCCGGTGACATCCCCCTCGGCCGGGGACGTTCAGGATCGCACCGACCTGGCGACCGCCTATGCGGAGGCGAAGGCCGGGAAGGACTTGACCTCCCGCTTGACCCTCGGCTGGTACCAGGACGAATACCACTGGGACGAGAACACGCCTTCGGCGTACTACACCCGCAACACCCGGGACATCCTCGACTGGCAGAACACGTGGGAGGCGGCCGCATGGGCCGAGATCGTCGCGGGCGTGAACGCCGAACGCTCGTTCTACGATTCCGAGGTCCCGACGACCGACCGGTCCCTGGCCGAGTACCTCTCGTTCACGCTTCGGCCGGCAGGCGGATTCGAAGTGACCGGCGGACTGAGGCACGACCACTTCGACACGGCGGGCGGCGCGACGACTGGGCGGGCGGGGCTGGCCTACCGCTTCAACCACGGCACGACGAAGCTGCGCGCGACCTACGGCACGGGATTCAACGCCCCGTCGCCGGAGGACCGGTACGGCGACCTTCCCTATGTCCTCCCCAATCCCGGGATCCGTCCGGAACGCTCGATCGGCTGGGACGCGGGCGTCGATCAGAAGATCGGCGGCGCGTTTAGCCTGCAGGCGAGCTATTTCCAGAACCGGTTCCGGGACCTGCTCGATTACGAGATCGTCGATCCGGACACCTATGCCGGCGAGGAGATCAACGTGGACCGCGCCACGACTAGCGGGGTCGAGCTCGGCCTTGTCGCCCGGCCCGTGGCGCGGATCACGCTGCGCGCGAGCTACACGTATTTGGACGCACGGGACGACCTCACCGGCGAGCGGCTCATCCGCCGCCCGCGGCACACGTTCGACGGCGGGGCCGAGGTGCGGATCACCGACCGTTGGATCGCGGGCGCCGGCGCGCGCCTCGTCACGGGCGAGGTGGACGGCGTCTACACGCCGTACCCGCTCGCCGGGTATGCGAGTTTCCGGCTCTATTCCAGCTATGCCGTCAGGCCGAACCTGATCGTCAAGGCGCGCGTCGAGAACCTGCTGGACCGTCGGTACGAGGAGGTTGCCGGCTATCCGGCGCTGCCGCGGACCGTCGACGGCGGCGTCGAATGGAAGTTCTGAGCCGCGCGGGATGGCCGCCGCTCAACGGGCCGCCGGCTGCGCCGATATTGGACTTATCGGAGGGATTTTCCCGGGACCGACTCGTTCCAAACCGTTCTCGCTCATTGCGGCGCTGCGCCGGAGTCCGTGGGTTTCAGAGGAGAATGGGGGAGGGCGGGGTGCGGCCCCGGAGATTTTCCCCCCGCGGACAACTTCGCCATCGACAACATAGCGGCTCCGAGCATGGTCATTCACAACATATCCACACCGATGGAAAGCCTGCGTGGGGCGGCTGCCCCGAAATCGCGGATCAGGGTATCGGCCAAGGTAAAGACCTTCGTGTTGGACACGAATGTGCTGCTGCACGACCCGCAGTCGGTCTTCAAATTCCAGGACAACAACCTGGCGATCCCGGTTGAGGTGCTCGAGGAGCTCGACGAGATCAAGAACGAGCAGTCGACGGAACGGGGGCGGAACGCCCGGCGAGTTCACCGGATCCTGCAGGAACTCCTGCCCGACGCCCGCTCGATGCAGGAGGGGGTCGAGCTGTCCAACGGAGGCACGCTTTCGGTCATCATCAATCCTTTTCTCGAGGCCGGCGGCCGCCGCTCGCCCGCCATGGTGCGGATGCGGGCCATCCTGCCCGATCTCGGCAAGAAGGACAACCGGATCATCGCCGCGGCGCTTTGGGTCCAGGAGAACTTTCCGCCGCCCACGATCCTCGTCACGAAGGACGTGAACGTTCAGCTCAAGGCCCGTGCGGTGGGCCTGGAGTCCGAGGACTATCTCAACGACAAGGTGCCGGAGGACGCGGAGGAGGCGAGCTACCGCGAGATCCCGCTCACGGTCTACGAATTGCAGCGGTTCTGTTCGGAGGGCGGCTTCACGCTCGGCCGCGAGCCGGCGAGGGGGCTCCAGCCCAACGACTATGTCCTGCTTCGCTCGGACCAAGGCAAGACGATGCCCGCCCGCTATTACGGCGACAATGCGGTCCGCCGGCTGAAGCTCCCCGAGTTCGTCAAGGCGCCCGGCGGCATTCCGATCCGTGCGCGCAACCTGGAGCAGCAGTTCCTGATGGACGCCCTCCTCGACGAGGGCGTCCAGTTGATCACCTGCTACGGCAAGGCCGGCACCGGCAAAACGCTCCTGTCGATCGCCTGCGCGCTGCAGCAGGTTTGCGACGATCAATCCCGCTACGACGGCGTCTCCATCTCCCGGCCGGTGGTCTCGCTCGGCAAGGACATCGGGTTTCTCCCGGGGACCCTCGATGAGAAAATGCATCCCTGGCTCCAGCCGTACTACGACGCCCTGGAGGTGCTCATGCCGTCGAAGGCACCCAAGGAGCCGCAGTTCGTCGCGAAGAAGGTTTCCAAGAAGCGGCTGAAGAAGCGCGAGGAGCAGCTTCTGGCCTTCGGCGCCTCCGCCGGTTCGAACGGCGGCGGGTCCGGAGCCGGCGGGCACGCGCACCTGGGGCTGGTCAAGCCTTACGAGCGGCTGCTCAAGACCGGCCTCGTGGAGATCGAGGCCCTCTGCTTCATCCGTGGCCGCTCGATCGCCCGCCGGTTCTTCATCCTAGACGAGGCCCAGCAGCTCACTCCGCACGAAGCCAAAGCCGTGATCACCCGGATTTCCGAGGGTTCGAAGATCGTGCTGATTGGCGACCCGGCGCAGATCGACAATCCGTACGTCGATTCGCGGAGCAACGGTCTGGTCTACTGCAACAACCGGATGAAGGGCCAGCCGATTGCGGCCCACATCAAGCTGACGAAGGGCGAGCGCTCGAAGCTCGCGGAGCTGGCGGCGGATCTGCTCTAACTTCGTGCGGCCGCGCGGCTAGGCGGGGAGGACGCAACGCGCGCCGCCCCGGGGGCCCCTTCGCCCGCGACTGGCGTCCCCCGTCGCGCGTCCATCCAAGAGGCCCGCGAAGATCGGGTTCTATGGCAGCTCCGGCAACCCGGGCTTCTTCGGCCGCCGCCAGCCGCGACAAATAAGTCGCCTTTCGGGCCGCTCCCGTCATCAGGATATTGGGTGCGTTCCTTACCCCGCTTACGGATCCATTCGGTTGTTCTCGCCGCCGGGCTTTCAACCGCCCTTCTGCTCGGAGGCCTTGGCTGTCATCGGACCGCTCTCAAGGCGTCCAGGCCTTCTCCCCGTCCGGCCCCTGAACCGTTCACGGGCCATTTGACCGAAGTGGACGGTGTGGTCGCCGTCTTCAGCATCCGGCATCCGAAACTCGTTGCGCAGGACCTGGACAGACTTGTGGCGGGCGTGCCCGAGACGGCGCTCGTTCGAATGGGGCTCGCCAGTTTGGCGCCTTACGGCTATCCGGAGTTCACCGAGATCGAGCCGGGCTCGAACGTCGGTATCGCCGTGCTGCGGGGGCCGCCGGCCGGCCCCGCCACCTTTGTCGGTTTCGCCAAGCTGAAGGAGGGCGGCAAGCTCTGGAACTTGCTCGGCCGGCGGTTTCCAGCGAGGCGCCGGCACGGCGATTGGGTTCTATTCGCGAGAACGCCGGCTGATCTCGCCAAGCTCAAAGCCCCGGATTCCGCGATCGCCTTTTTGGAAAAGCCGCAAACTGCCGATATTTGCGTCTGGGCGCGGGCTTATCCGGAATATCTGGCACGCATCGAAGCCGGCTGCCGGAACAAACTGAACTCTCTCCTGGCCAAGGCGCCGCCCGATCGCAGGCAGGCGGGATCCCGTGCGATCGATATCCTAATTCGGGGCATGTCGGAGATTCGCTCCGGCGAGGTCTCCTTGAGCTTCGCCGATTCCGGCATCAAAATCGAATATGCGGTTCAGTTCCGGCCGGACTCGCCGGCCGGAACATTCCTCCGGTACCCGCTCGGACCGGATCCCGAGATCGCTTCCCACATTTCCGGAAATGCCTTGGTGAGCTTTGTATTCCGGCAAAATCCGGTCGCGGCCGCCGATCTGGCGAATACCTTCCTCAACGCCTTGGCTCGGGTCGGTTACCCGCCGCTGACTGCTTGGCTGAAAACCGCCAGGCCGGGCCTCGCCGCCGCCATGGCGGAAAGCAATGGAGGCGCAGCGGCCGTGTTTGACTTCGCATATGGAACCAAGAACGCCGGCCGTGCGGCGACGCCCGCCCTTTTTTATGCCGCTTCCGGGCATTTCACACCGGAGGTGGTGCGGATGTACATGAAGTCCGTGCGATCCCTGAGTCCCGATATTTTTGCAGCCGTTCAGGCCAGCATGCCCTCCCGGTTACGCGCGCTGTCGTGGTCCAAACCGGTCTACACCGAAAACGCGGTGACGGTGGACGGTGTGGCTTTCGACTTGGACGCCATGCCGGGCTTGGGCGCGCCCGGCGGCGCCGTTTCCCCGCCTAGGGAATATATTGGGGTGGCCGGCGGGAATCTCGTCATTGCCGACAGCGAAAGTATTTTGCGGCGGAACCTTCCCAATCTGACCGCAAGAGCGCCCCTGGCGGATGGCCTGCGGCTGGTGGGGCCGCCGGACACCCTCGGCGATGTCGAGTTGCACGGCGCCAATTTGGTCGGTGACATCGAGGCGGCGCTAGGCTCGCGCAGCGAGGATGAAGATGCCAAGGCCCGATTTGCGGATCTGAGGTCGGCCTATGCGGCCGCCGGCCCCGTGTCGGTCATCGTGACCGCATCCCAAGCCCGGGTGACAGAAACCGTTTTCATTCCGTACAAATTCATCGAAACGAGCATTCGCCTCGGCCAGTATATGTCCGCGCGGCGGATCGATTTCCGGAAGCTTTTCGGTTTGCCCGGCCCGTCGGCCCGCCACCCCTGGCCGCGGCGCACCGGCCGATCCTAACCGTGTCATCACGGCACCGCGGGATCTCGATCGGCGCCCGCGCGACCGCAGCCGCGCCTCTTTACCGATCCGGCGGCGGTCTTCGCGGCTCCGGCGATTGGTTCCGGAATGACGGAGGAGGACGGCTTTTCTCCACCGATAGCCTACTATCCTGGCCTTCAGGCGCCGCGACAAAGTAATCCGGCCTCGTTACTCCAAGCGGCGTCCCATCAGTTTGTGGGGGGAACTCGTCGGTTGATCCGGGGCGGCCCGTTCGCGCCGTCGTTATGGCTCAAGGCTCGGGATTCCGCCGTCTGGTTGACCCGGGGAAGCCGGTCCCTTCCGAAAGAACATCCGTTCGTGGGTCATGATCTCCCGGACGAAGCACTGCTGCTGATCGTTATGGCGAAGGCTGGCGATCTGCACGCGGAATTCGGGGTCGCTCAGCCAACGCGGCACCAGTCCGACGCCGCGACGAAGCGCCTGAAGCAACCTCGGCGGGAAAAGAAGCCCACGGGTGGCTCGGCCCCAGCGTTCGAGGGTTTCGATGTAATCTTTGCGTCCATTGTTCGAACTCTGGAACTCGAAAAACGGTCGCGCGCATGCGATCAGTTGGTCCTTTCCGCGTGGAAGCCAGGAGCCCGGATAGAATTTCCTCAGCCGGGCGATCACGAGCTCGTCCGAGCTCGGCGGGCAGGCGAGGCTGCAGACCGCCGGATCGGGAACGCGCTTGCCCCACAACATGGTCTGAACGTAAAGCCAACCGCCCGGCCTGAGCACCGCGGCGCAGAACCGGAAGAATTGCCGGTAGATCTCATCCTGTCGGCCGGCGAGATATTCCTCCTCCGAACAAAAATGCTCCAGGGCTCCGATCGACACCACCGCATCGAACATGTGCAGCGCCGCCGGATCCGCCACCTTGTAGTCGAGCAGCCGCGCATCGAGGCCGTCCCGGGCGCATGCCTCGGCCTGCGCCCCCGAGAGGGTCAGTCCGACCGCGGATCCGCTACGATCCCGCACCGCCTTGAGCATCGGGCCCCAGCCGCACCCGATATCCAGGAGCTTTTGCCCCGGCCGAAAGCCGAAGGTGCGCAAAATCCATTCATGCTTGTCCTGTTGGGCCCGGCGGAGCGTTTTTCCGCGGTCGCCGTCGAACAAGGCGCACGTGATATCGGCATGCCGCCCGAGCCTCAATTCCTGGAATCGGTCGAGCCAGTCGTAAAGCGCTTCAATTTGACGCTGGGTGGCCATTTCTGACGCGGAGGGTCCCGGCACTCGGGTCAGCCCGCGCCCTGCACTAATCTGCCGCGATCGCGCGGGGCGGCAAGCGGCCTGCCCGAATTTGCCTTCGCCGCCCTGGATCACCTTTTCAGCCGGGCGCTCCTACGTCGCCGTCCATTCCCTCGGATTGGCCGGCCCCCAGGGGAGCCGCCGGTGCCGGTCAGGCCGCACCGCAGAGGCCTTTCGCGTTGCGATACGCTGGTGCGGCTGCGGAGAATCGAACTCCGAACACCTGCTTGGAAGGCAGAGGTTTTACCTTTAAACTACAGCCGCGATGAGCTGGGCATCCTCTTCCGGCGGGGCCGGGCCGGTCAAGCCAACGGTGACGGGCGCCGCGCCATCATCAGCGGATGAACGAGGGGCACCTCGGATGCCGGAGGGAGCCTTGAATTCGATTGCGACCTGGAGGCGAAGGACTCCCGGGAAGCTTTCCCTCCGCCTGCGGCCCTGTGCCTCCCACGAAGGCGGTTCGCGTCCTTTGAAGCGCGGCTGCCCGTTTCGTGCGGGCGGGATTGGCTTGCCCGCAGGGGACAGCGCCCCAACTCTCGCCCGAATCCACGTCCATGCCCAAACGCACCGACCTTTCGTCCATTCTCATCATCGGCGCGGGCCCGATCGTCATCGGGCAGGCGTGCGAGTTCGACTATTCGGGGACGCAGGCGTGCAAGGCGCTGAAGGAGGAGGGCTACCGGGTGGTGCTGGTCAACTCCAACCCGGCCACGATCATGACCGACCCGGAGTTCGCGGACGTCACATACATCGAGCCCTTGGTGGCGGAGACTCTGGAGAAAATCATCAATGTAGAGCGGCCATCGGCGCTGCTGCCGACGCTGGGAGGGCAGACCGCGCTTAATCTCTCCATGGAGCTCCATCAGCGCGGTGTCCTCCGGAAATACGGCGTGGAGATGATCGGAGCGAAGCCGGAGGCGATCGCCAAGGGCGAGGACCGCGAGCTGTTCAAGCAGGCGATGATCAAGATCGGGCTCGACGTGGCCAAGTCCCGGACCGTCGGCCGGATCGAGGACGCGCGCGCCGCCGCGGAGGATATCGGGGTCTTTCCGCTCATTATCCGCCCATCGTTCACGCTCGGCGGCGCCGGTGGCGGCATCGCCTACAACCGGGAGGAGTTCGAACGGATCGTGGGCAACGGCCTGGACATCTCCCCGGTCCACGAAGTGCTGATCGAGGAGTGCCTTCTCGGCTGGAAGGAGTTCGAGATGGAGGTGATGCGCGACCACAAGGATCAATGCGTCGTCATCTGCTCGATCGAGAACTTCGATCCGATGGGCGTGCACACGGGCGATTCGACCACGGTCGCGCCCGCCATGACGCTGACCGACAAGGAATACCAGGCGATGCGCGACGCCTCGTTCGCCGTAATCCGCGAAGTGGGCGTGGAGACCGGGGGCTCGAACATCCAGTTCTCGGTCGATCCGGCCACCGGCCGGATGGTGGTGATCGAGATGAATCCCCGCGTGTCGCGCTCCTCCGCCTTGGCCTCCAAGGCGACCGGCTTCCCGATCGCCAAGATCGCGGCCAAGCTCGCCGTGGGCTACGCCCTTGACGAATTGCGCAACGACATCACCCGGCTGACGCCGGCCAGCTTCGAGCCGACCATCGACTATGTGGTGACGAAGGTCCCCCGGTTCACCTTCGAGAAATTCCCCGACGCGGACGCCACCCTGACTTCGGCGATGAAGTCGGTGGGCGAGGCGATGGCTATAGGCCGCACGTTCAAGGAATCGATGCAGAAGGCGCTGCGCTCCCTCGAGACCGGCGCGCGCGGCTTCGGCGGCGGCGGCCGGCTCGGCGGCGAGGAGCGGCCGGACGACGGCACGATCAAGCACAAGCTCGCCACCCCCAACGCCGAGCGGATTTTTTATATCCGCTACGCGTTCAAGGCGGGCTATTCGGTGGACCAGATCCACGAGCTCACCCGGATCGACCCATGGTTCCTGCACCAGCTTCGCGAACTCCACGAGATGGAGGAGGAACTTCGCGGCGGGAAGCTGGCGGACGTGGACGACGTCCGCTTCCGGCGTGCCAAGCAATTCGGCTTTTCGGACGCGCAGCTCGCGCATCTGACCGGTGGCGACTTGGCGGGGGTCCGAGCGGATCGCAAACGCCGGGGCATCGGCACCACGTTCCGTCTGGTGGACACCTGCGCCGCGGAGTTCGAGGCGTTCACGCCGTATTACTATTCGAGCTACGGCGACGAGAACGAAGTCCTGCCCTCGGGCAAGCGCAAGATCATGATCCTCGGCGGCGGACCCAACCGGATCGGCCAGGGC
>JBOHXF010000538.1:0-5132 GCA_050737455.1 Opitutaceae bacterium
GCTGGCGGCTGATGGACTGCGCCCCATCCGTCTGAACGGACTCATCGCCCGGCAGGTCGCGGGTCGCGCGGAGCTGGCTGGCGACCTCTTGGCGGTACTGGTCCTCCAGGCCGGGAAGGCAGCCTTCCTTTCGCCAGACGGAATTGGCGAGCAGTTCGATTTCGCCGGAATCATGCGGACGGCGGCGGGGACTGGGATTTTTCTTCATGGGACCGAAGGATTCCGTGTAAGCTACCCGTTCCGCACCCGGCCCGCAATCGTGCCTCCGTGGAGCGGCGCATCGTGGAATCCGGGATGTGCCGCTGGGGAGCGCCGCTCTCCTCGACTAACGGTGCTCGCCGTACCCTCGACTCTCCCGTCCGGCCCACTCCACCGCCGCGCGAACGAGCTCGCTCGCGGTCCTGAGGTTGAGCTTTTCCTTGAGGTGGGCCCGGTGGGTTTCGACCGTGCTCATGGCCACATTCAGATGCCGGGCGATTTCGCGGGTGCCGATCCCCTGGCCGATCAGTCCGAAGATTTCAAGCTCCCGGTCGCTGAGGATTCCCATATTGCCCGGCGACGCCTCCGCCGGGCGTCCGGCGAACCGCTTGAGCGCCCGGTCGCGCATCCCTTCGCTAAGATAGATTTCTCCCCGCAGCACGCGCCGGATCGCGTCGACCAGTTTCGCGGCGCCTTCGCTCTTCATGATGTAGCCGCGGCCGCCGGCCCGCAGCACGCGCTCGGCATAAAGCGTTTCATAATGCATCGAGAAGACCAGCAGGGGAAGCGTCGGATAAAGCGCATGCAGGTCCTTGAGCAAGTCGAGGCCGCTGCGATCCCCGAGCGTCAGATCCACCAGCACCAAGTCGGGCGGATCCGTCTGGACCGCGGCCAGCGCCGCCTTGGCCGTGCCGACTTCCCCGCACACGACGAACCCGGGTTCAAGGTTCAGCCGTTGGGTCACCCCATGGCGGGTCATCGGATGGTCGTCCAACACCAGAATGCGCTTGGGCGGGCCCGATGTCCTTTTGCCGGCCGGTCGGTCTTTCATGCGGCATCCCCGCACGGCCGGCGCAGCGCGTCGCATGCCGTGCAAATGACGGCGGTGCCGCCGCCGGCCTCCCGCCGCACCACGAGCGAGGCGTTGATGATGCCGGCCCGGTAATGCGCGATGCGCAGCCCCATGCCCTTTCCCGGCCGGGGTCGCGCCGGCAGACCGACCCCGTTGTCCGACACCTTCAGAATCAAATCCTCGCCTTTGCCGGCGAGTTCGATGTCGATCCGGTCCGCCTTGCCATGCTTGATCGCGTTGCCCACCGCCTCCTGGACGATGCGGAAGAGGTGAATGCTCAGGGTTGGATCGTTGATTGTCTGGGCGACCCGGCAACGAAAGCGGCAGTCGCGGCGAAAAATCCGGCTCGAGCGTCTGGCCAGATCCCGGAGCGCGCTGACCAAGCCTTCCGGCCCGAAAAGCATGGTGGGGGAAAGTCCGCGCGCAAGGTCGCGGCTGTGTTCGATCGCATGGCACAGCGCCTGCGATATGCCCCGCGCCGCCCTCGCGGCCCCTGGAGCGGTTCGCGCGTACTGCCGCGCCAAGGAGTCGGCGCTGAACTCGATGGCGGCAAGCCGCTGGCATAAATCGTCGTGCAGATCGTGGCCGAACCGCTCGCGTTCCCGCTCGGCGATCGCAAGGATCTCCCGTTCGAGATCGGCGCGGTGGCTGATGTCCCGCACAAACCAGCGCGAATAAAGCAGCCGATCGCTCCGCCACAACCCATTGGCGTCGATGAGGACATGGACGGTGGGGCCGATCTTGGGCGTCAGGCGCGAGCGGTGGTTGCGGACCGTCTCGTTCCGCCCCAGCCGCGCGAGCAGGGCGGCCGCGTCCTGCCGGTCGGCGTAATGCGCCTCAATGCTTGAGCCGATCACCTCCATGGCCGGCCGGCCCAGAAGCCGCAGCATGGCCTGGTTGGCGCGCTCGACTTTGCCGCCCGGGGCCACCCGGAGAAGGCCAAGCGGGGCGTCGCTGAAATATTCCTCCAGGACCCGCTCGCTTTCGCGCGCCGCGGTCATACTCGCCTGCACCGATACCGTGCGCTCGGCGACCCGCCGCTCCAGTTCGCCGTTCAACCGGGCCAGCGCGATTTCGGCCCGCTTGCGCTCGGTGATGTCGATCAGGGCCGCCCGCCAAGCCGCGTTGCCGCCGGGCTCGTCGTCGCGCCGAACGGTCCGCAATTCCACGACCGTCGGACCGCCCGGGTTCGTCCGGCGCAGTTCGAGTTCCACGGTCTGGTTGACTTCGCCGGAAACGGCTTTCCGCCAATGCCGGAAGAGAGCGTCCTGGGATCCGGCGGCGACAAAATGGGACAAGCGGGCCCCGACGAGCTTGCCTCGTTCGGTCCCGAGGAAGATCGCGGCCGTCAGGCTGGCCTCCCGGATCGTTCCGCCGGCCTCCAGCGTCAGATAGCCGACCGGCGCGAATTCGTACAGATCGGTGTAGCGGTCGCGGGAATGGGCCAGCTCAAGCTGGGTTCGGCGGAGCTCCTCGTTCTGGATTTGCAGCTCCATCTGGTGCACCTGCAGCTCATGGACGATCGACTCGATCTTCCCGGCCGACAGTCGCGCGATCGAAGCCGGCGTCCGCGCGAGCCAGGCTTCCGCACGCTGGCGGAGATTGGGCGGCGGTTTTGCGGACGCTCGGGCCATGGGGAGCCTTCCACTATCGGTCCGTCGCGTCCTCCATCGCCATCAGAATCATTCCCGGTTTTCCCGTTTCCCGCGTGAGCCGGCGGCCGTTGACGAGGAAGACGCGGCGGCCGATTTTCCGGAAGACGCGATCCACCCGGAAATCTTCGAAGGCCGTGTCTTTCGGCAGGACTTTCTCCAGCATCCGGCGCAATTCCGGAATGTCCCACTCCTCTCGGCCCAGCTCGTAAAGCGGTTCGCCGTCGACCTGCGCGCGGCGCAGCTTGAATTTTTCGTAATATGCCTTGTTGGCCGACACGACGTGCAGGCGTTCGTCCAGCACCAGCAGAGGCTCGCGCACCGTCTCGACGATGCTTTCGAAGTACGCCCGCTCTTCCCGGGAGGCCCGCTCCGCTAGGCGTACGGCCGTCACGTTGACAAAGGTGATGACCAGGCCCCCGATGGCGTTGTCCTTGGTTCGATAAGGCATGATCCGCATCAAATGCCACGATCCGTCCTTCGTCGTGACCTCCTTCTCTTTCCGTTCTAGGCTCCCGAGGACCCCGCGGCAATCCTCGCCCAAGCCATCGTACTTGACGAGCGAAGTCAGGTCAGCAATGGGCCTGCCGACATCGGTTGGGATCAGCCGGATCAGTTTCTTCGCGTTTTCGGTATAGCGGATGATCCGCAAGTCGTTGTCGAGAAAGATGGTGGCGATATCAGTGCTGTCCAGGAGGTTCTGCATGTCGTCGTTGGCCCGCGACAGCTCATCCACCCTGGCCTGCTGCTCCGAGTTGGCGGTGGTCAATTCCTCGTTGAGCGACTGCAGCTCCTCCCGGGAGGATTCAAGCTCCTCGTTGCTGCTTTGCAGCTCCTCGTTCGTGCTTTGCAACTCCTCGTTCGCCGACTTCAGCTCCTCGTTGGAGGCACGCAGCTGCTCGGCGGTCGTGCGCAGTTCAACCCGCATATCCTTGAGTTGGTCCTCCAGCGCACGCACTCGCGCGGGCGAAGAGGGGTGCCGGGGAAGTCCTCGCGTGGCCGCGGCGGACGGCCGAAACGTGACGAGATATAGTCCGTGGAGCGCCTCCGGCTCGTCGATGCGTGCGATCGAGAAGTTCACCCGCTCGCGGCCACCGCGCCGGTCCACGCGGATGTTTTCCCGCAGCACCTCCCCACTGCGGGCCGATGCCAGGCTCAGGGCGGAGGAGATCTCGTCGCGCAGGCCTTCGCGCGCCATGTCCCGAATGTTCAGGCGCGGCTGTCCGGGGGCTGGCTCGAGATACGAGCCGATGTGGCCGTGGATGTAAGCGATCTCGCCCCGATCGTCCACGACGACGCTTGCCGGGGCGAACCGGGCAAGCAGGAGCCGCTCGACGGGAGTCGAGAGCGGCAGAGGTTTGACCGGCGCCTCTGCGATGGCTGCGGGCGGTTCGATTGTGGCCGGCGCCGTCTTGGCAGCAAGCGATCGGGGCGGAAAGCGCACGCGGGCGGCGACGGGGGCCTCGCGCCGCGCAAAAATCTTCCATTTCTCGTCGACGGTGTCGAAAAACGGGTTCTCGGCGCCGGTCGTTTCCGAGGGCCCGAGGAAAAGGAGGCCGCCCGGCTTGAGAGCATAGTGGAAAAGCGAGAGGACCTGCTTTTGAAAATCCGGATTGAGGTAGATGAGGAGGTTGCGGCAGAGGATCCAGTCCAGTTTGGTGAACGGCGGATCGCCAATGAGGTTTTGCGTGGCAAAGGTCACGGACTTCCGGATTTCCTTGTGGATGCGGTACCGGTGTTCTCCCCTGGAGAAGTAACGCTCGAGCCATGGCGCAGGCACGTCAGCGGAGATGCCGTCGGTGAAACGTCCCAACCGGGCGCCTTCGATCGCCCGTGGGTCCAGGTCGGTTGCGAAGATCTGAAAGCCGAGGCGCCGATTCGCCCGGGCGATGCACTCCTTGAGCAGGATCGCCGCCGAGTAGGCCTCCTCGCCGGTGGCGCAGGCGGCCACCCACACGCGCAGGGTATGATCGTCCGGCCGCGATCCGATGAGCTCCGGCACGGCCTTGTCCCGCAGGATCTCCCACGCCTCCGGGTCTCGAAAAAACCCTGTCACGCTGATCAGGAGCTCCTTGAAAAGGATGTCCAACTCGTGCGGGTTTTCCCCGAGGAACCGGATATAGGCGCCGACGCCGTTGATCTGGTGCACATTGATCCGCCGTTCGATCCGCCGGCGCATGGTCGGGAGCTTGTAGGCGGCGAAATCGTGGCCCGTGCGGGCCAGCAGAAGGTCGGTGATCTTTCGCAGCGATTCGGCAGAAACGAGCTCGTCGACGGGCGCGCTTCGCCGTCCCTGCAAGTACGGGCCTTTGATGTAGTTGACGAGCCGTCCGACCATCGCGGCCGGCGCCAGGATATAGTCGGCCATCCCGGTGGCGATGGCGCTGCTCGGCATGCCGGCGTATTTGGCCGATTGCACGTCCTGAACC
>JBOHXF010000539.1:0-9497 GCA_050737455.1 Opitutaceae bacterium
AGGTCGTTCGTGCCGAAGCTGAAGAATTCGGCGGTCTTGGCGATCTCGTCGGCGGTGAGGGCGCCGCGCGGCACCTCGATCATGGTCCCGACCGAATAGCTCAGGCGCATCTTCCGTTCCCTCTGCACCGCCGCGGCGGTCTCGTGGACGATCGCGGCCTGCAGATCGAGCTCCTTCTTGAAGCCCACCAGCGGGATCATGATCTCGGGGACGGCGCGGACGCCGGCTTTCTTCGCCTGCGCCGCAGCCTCGAAAATCGCCCGCGACTGCATGGCGGTGATCTCGGGATACTTGATCCCGAGGCGGCACCCGCGGAAGCCCAGCATCGGATTGAATTCGTGCAGCTCGTGCACCCGCTGCGTGATGCGCTCGGCCGGGATGCCCAGCTTGGCCGCGAGCGCCTTCTGCTGGTCCTCGGTCTGCGGCAGGAACTCGTGCAGCGGGGGATCGAGGAACCGGATCGTGGCCGGAAAGCCCTTGAGCGCCTTGAAGATCCCGAGGAAGTCCTCGCGCTGGTAGGGCAGAAGCTTCGCCAGGGCGGCCTCGCGCTGGTTCCTGTTTTCGGCGAGGATCATTTCGCGCATGGCGTCGATGCGGTCCCCCTCGAAGAACATGTGCTCGGTTCGGGTGAGCCCGATCCCGGTGGCGCCGAAGGCCACCGCGATCCGGGCCTGCTCCGGCGTGTCGGCGTTGGTCCGCACCTGGAGCTTGGTCGCCTGCCCGCACCATTTCATGAGCTGGGTGAAGTTGACGTAGGTGCGGCTTTTCTTCGCCTCGGCATTGCCGTGAACAAGCCCCTGGATGACTTCGGAGGGGGCGGTCTTGACCTCGCCGGCGTACACCGAGCCGGACGTGCCGTCGATGGACAGGTGCTCACCTTCGGCGAAGGAGCGGCCGCCCACACGGAGGATGCGGGCGCCGTAGTCGATGTCGAGCGAGCTGACGCCGCAGACGCAGACCTTGCCCATCTGGCGGGCCACGAGGGCGGCATGCGAGGAGACGCCGCCGCGGGCGGTGAGGATGCCCTCCGCGGCGATCATGCCGCGCAGGTCCTCGGGCGAAGTTTCGACGCGAACCAGCAGCACCTTGCCCTTTTCCGCGGCTCCCACCGCGCGCTCGGCGTTGAAGTAAATGCGGCCCGTGGCCGCACCGGGGCCGGCGGGCAGGCCGGAGGCGATCGGTTCATGGCCTTGGAGTGCCGCGCGGTCGAAGATCGGAGCCAGCACCTGGTCGAGCTGATCGGCGGGGACGCGGGTGACGGCCGTCCGCCAATCGATGAGCTTTTCGCGGACCATCTCCGCCGCGATGCGGGCGGCGGCCACGCCGGTCCGCTTGCCGTTGCGTGTCTGGAGCATGTAGACCTGCGAGTCCTGGATCGTGAACTCGAAGTCCTGCATGTCCTTGAAATGCTTCTCGAGGGTCTGTCGGATGCGCTCCAGTTCCCGGTAGGCTGAGGGCATCACCTCCTTGAGGCCCAGGACCGGCTGGGGCGTGCGCACCCCCGCCACCACGTCCTCCCCCTGCGCATTCATGAGAAATTCGCCGTAGAAGACCTTCTCGCCCGTGGCCGGGTCGCGGGTGAAGGCGACGCCGGATCCCGAGCGGTCCCCCGTGTTGCCGTACACCATGGACTGGACGTTCACCGCGGTGCCCCACTCCTGCGGAATGTTGTACTTGCGGCGGTAAACGATCGCCCGGTCGTTCATCCAGGACCCGAACACGGCGCCGGTGGCGCCCTTGAGCTGGTCCCAGGGATCCTCGGGAAAGCCGTG
This sequence comes from Opitutaceae bacterium, assembly GCA_050737455.1. Taxonomy (GTDB): domain Bacteria; phylum Verrucomicrobiota; class Verrucomicrobiia; order Opitutales; family Opitutaceae; genus Palsa-1447. Next base: position 1,773 of record JBOHXF010000539.1, read on the forward strand.
GCCGGTCCGTTCCTTCACAAGTGCCTTGAACCGGCGGACGAGTTCCTGGAGGTCGTCCACCGAGAGCTGGGTGTCGTCGACCTCGGGGTTGCCATGGCGCTCCTGCTTCAGATCGCCGATCACCGTCTCGAACGGCTCATGATCCTCGCCGGGCCGCTTCTGGACTCCGAGGACGACGTCGCCGTACATCTGGACGAAACGGCGGTAACAGTCCCAGGCAAAGCGCTCGTTCGCGGTCTTGCGAGCCAGGGCGTTCACCGTCCGCTCGTTCAAGCCGAGATTCAGGATCGTGTCCATCATGCCGGGCATCGAATCGCGCGCGCCCGAGCGCACGGACACGAGAAGGGGATTGTCGAGATCGCCGAACCGGGTGCCCACCTCGGCCTCGATGGCCGCGACCCCGGCGCGGATCTGCGGGTCGAGATTCCCCGGATAGGTCCGCTTGTTCGCGTAGAAATACGTGCAGAGCTCCGTGCTGATCGTGAAGCCGGGAGGCACGGGCAGGCCGATCCGGCACATTTCGGCGAGATTGGCTCCCTTGCCGCCCAGCAGTGCGCGCCGGGAGCCGTCCCCGTCGGTTTTCCTCTTGCCGAAGAGGTAGACGTATTTGGGGCCTCGCGGGGCCGTGGCCGACTTACCCGCCTTGCGGGCGGACTTTCTGGCGTGAGATGTGGCGGGCATGGAGCCGCCCATCCCAGACTTTACCGCCCCTCCCTGTCAACAGGCCAGTCGGGCGGACGGGGAATTTGCCCTCGGCCGGGGGATCAGGCGCCGTTTCGTTTCGCCTTCGCGAGCTCCCGCTGGAACCGGAAAACCACCCGGAACATCTGCAGACCGAGCCAGAACAGGGCCGTCATGCAGCAGGTTGGGATGAGCCCCCAGATCACGATCCATTTGTGCTCGTCGGACGGCACGTGCGTGGAGAGGACCGAGTACATGTAGGCGAAGAACGCGGCCATCAGGATGAGATCGACCGCAAAGCTGCGGGGGGTCATCAGCTTCGATTCGGATTGCGCCATGGAGAACGAAAAAGGCGGACATCGGCCGGTTTGTCGATGGAAAAGCGCGGGGGCGGCTTGGACCGGCCCTACCTCCCTCCGAGGATTCCGGGCGATTTTGAAGTAGCCTCCGGCCGGGCCGGCCTTCAGATTCCGGCCACTCATGACCGAGGCGCCTCTCAAGGTCTTTTCCGGAAATTCGAACCGGCCGCTGGCCGAGGAAATCTGCCGCTGCATAGGCACGCCTCTCGGAGAGGCGATGGTGACGAGTTTCCCCGATGGGGAGACGTTCGTGAAGATCAACGAGAACATCCGCGGGCGGGACGTCTACATCATCCAGTCGACCTGCCCGCCGACAAACCATCACATCATGGAGCTGCTGATCATGATCGACGCGGCCCGGCGCGCGTCGGCCCAGCGGATCACGGCGGTCCTGCCGTTCTTCGGATACGCGCGGCAGGACCGCAAGGACCAGCCCCGCGTCCCGATCACGGCCAAGCTCGTGGCGAACCTGCTTGTCTCGGCGGGGGCGAACAGGATCCTGACGATGGACCTGCACAGCCAGCAGATCCAGGGATTCTTCGACATTCCGGTCGATCATCTGTACGCCTCGCCCGTATTTTTCGAGCACCTGTCTCTGGCCCGCAGCGACCGCCTGGTGGTCTGCTCACCCGACGTGGGCGGGATGAAGATGGCGGCGGCGTACGCCGACGTCCTGGGGGCCGGGCTCGGCCTGGTCGCGAAGAAACGCCAGAACGCGACCACCGTGGAGGCGATCAACGTGGTCGGCGAGGTCGGGGGCTGCGACGTGCTCCTGGTGGACGACCTCACGGAGACCGCCGGCACGCTCATCGCGGCGGCGACCATCCTCCGCGAGCACGGAGCGAAGACCATCAAGGCGGCCGTCAGCCACAGCATCCTGAACGAGGTCGCCCTGGAACGCCTCCGCAGCGGGCTCATCGACGAGCTCATCACGACGAACACGGTGCCGCTGGACGTCCGCGACCTGCCCATCCGCGTGCTCAGCGTCGCGAACCTCCTCGGACAGGCGATCCTCCGGATCAACAGCAACGAGAGCGTGACCGGGCTCTTCCGAATCAAGGGATTCTGAGCGGGCCCCGAACTCGTTCCGGCGACGCGCCGGAACGTTTGCCGGCCCGACCTTTCCCAGTACGCTCCCTCATTCGAAGATGAAGCCATTCCGCGTGAATCGCGTCCTCGCCCTTGGGCTCCTGCTGGCGATCGCCGGCCCGGCCTCCTCCGCCCCGCCGCCGCTCCTGCGTCGCGACGATACGCCGGTGACGCAGGGCAGCGGAAACCGAACCGTCAGCTACGCGGACGTCGTGGGGCCCGTGCTCAAGGCGGTGGTGTCGATCTATACGACCAAGACCGTCCGCGAGCCGATCAATCCGCTTCTCCAGCAGTTCTTCGGCGATCAGATTCCGCTGCCGGAGGAGGAATACCGGGAGAGCGGGCTCGGCTCGGGCGTGATCGTCTCGCCGAACGGCTATATTCTCACGAACAACCACGTTGTCGCGGGCGCCGATGAGCTCACGGTCGCCCTGAGCGACGGCCGGCGCCTGAAAGCTCGGCTCGTGGGGGCCGACGAGAAAACCGACGTTGCGGTGGTCAAGATCGACGCTACCCACCTGCCGACCGTGGTCATCGCCGACAGCGACAAGCTTCGCGTCGGAGACATCGTCTTCGCGATCGGCAATCCGCTGGAGGTCGGCGAGACCGTGACCATGGGGATCGTTTCCGCCAAGGGCCGGAGCGACCTCGGAATCCTGAAGAAGGTCAACGGCTACGAGAACTATATCCAGACCGACGCGGCCATCAATCTGGGCAATTCCGGTGGGGCGCTGGTGGACGCGAAGGGGCGCCTGGTCGGGATCAACAGCGCGATCGTCTCGCCGTCGAGCGGCAACGTCGGCATCGGCTTCGCGATCCCCTCCAACCTCGCGGCGATCGTGATGACGAGCCTTGTGACCACCGGCCGGGTGGATCGGGGCTTTCTCGGCGTGGACGGACAGACCGTCACTCCGGACATCGCCGAACAGTTCAATCTGCCGAGAGTCTTCCAGGGCGTGATCGTGACCGATGTGACGCCCGGCAGTCCGGCCGCGCGGGGTGGCTTGCGGAGCGGAGACATCGTGGAGGCGGTCGGCGGGAAGCCCGTCGGCGAACTCGACGCGCTGCGTCTGCTCGTTTCGGAGCATCCGCCCGGCGCACGACTTGCCTTCACGGTGCTTCGCAACGGAAAGCGGATGACGATCGAGGTCACGCTCGGCCAGTCCGACCGCAGCCCCGACGAGGTGCTCAAGGGCGTCACCGCGGCCCCGCTCACCGAGCAGCTTCGCGATCGGCTGCAAATCGACCCGCGGGTCTCCGGCCTCCTCGTGACCGCGGTTGCGGGCGATTCGCCGTACGCGGACCGGATCGCGAAGAACATGGTGATTGTGGCGATCAATTGGACCGCCGTGACCGATGTCGCGTCCGCGCGGGACCTGATCCAACCCGGTCGCAATTTGTTCTACGTCTATTACCAGGGCACGCTGAGTTACCTGAGCGTGTCCGTGAAAAAATAGCCTTCCCGGCCGCGTTCGCGGAGCGAAGCGGCGCCGGGCCTGCCGGTCAGCTTCCGGGCTTTTCGATCGGCAGCCGCGCGAGGGCTTCGGGCAGCGCGTCGGCAGGGTAGGTCGGGAAGCTGATTTCGAGCAGCGAGATCGCAGGCACCTCGAAGCGGGTCGCGCCGGCGCTCCGATCCACCAGCATGGCGACGCCGACGGGCCGGCCGCCGGCGCGCCGGACGATTTCGAGGCACTCCACGACGCGCCCCCCCCGGGTCACCACATCCTCGGTGATGAGGACGGGCTCGCCGGCGGCGATGGTGAAGCCGCGGCGCAGCGCCAGCGTGTTGTTTTCCTTTTCCGCGAAAATGTACCGGGCGCCGCCCTGGCGGGCGACTTCCTGGCCGATCACCAGGCCGCCCATGGCCGGGGCGAGCACGGTCTCGAACCGGAGGCCGGAAGACCGCACCTTCATGAGCAGCAGCTCCGCCAAGCGCTGGACGGCGCCCATATGCTGGCACACCTGGGCGCACTGAAAGTAATGGCCGCTGTGGAGCCCGGAGCGCAGGACAAAATGGCCTTCCAGGAGGGCGCGAGTTCGCGCAAAGATGTCCAGAGCCTCCTGTTCCACGGCGTCCATGGGCGGAACGTTGGCGCCAGGCACCGCCCGGGACAAGCGCGGAGCGGGGGAGCATCCGTAATTATGCCCACCGCACAGGTCGGTTCTTTCTGTTCAAAACGCCAGAGATCATTACACTCCGAGCCATGAACTCGGCGACCACTCTTCCCCCCCTTGAAGACGAAATCGGCGATGTTTTGGAGAAGGCGTTGAGGCGATCGGGCATAGGGGAGGACGAACTGGCGCGCCGGGCCAACGTGCCCATGGGCAAGATCCGCGACGCGATCGACTATCGCCCGGCGTTTACGCTCGAGGAGCTGCGGCGGATGGCGGGCGTCCTGCGGCTGAACGAGGTGGGCCTGTGTGCGCTCGGATGCGGGCAGTACCCGCTGCCGGAGATTCCGCTGCTGCCGTTCTCGGTCTGGCCGCTGGCAATGGCCCACGGGATCGGAGTCGTGAACGCCTATGTCGTGTCCGAGCCGGGCTCCGACCGCGGCGTCCTGTTCGATACGGGCGCCGGCATCGCCGCGCTCGCCGCGGCCTGGCCCGCGGAAGTCCGCGATCTTCGGGCCGTGTTTCTGACGCACGTCGAAACCGAACACGCCGGCGCCCTCTGTGCGGTCATGGCGCGGTTCGGCGCAGCCGTCGCGTTCGTTCCCCAGGGTTCCAGCGCCCCGTGCGGTCGCCCTATTCCGGAAGGGGAGATCCTGAGCTACGGCGGCCTGGAGATTTCGGTATTCAACACCCCGGGCCACTCGGCCGCGCACAACTGCTACCTCGTGCGGGCGAAGCAGGACCGGATCGGGCCGTGTCTCCTGATTTCGGGCGACCTGATCTTTGCAGGCTCGGCGGGCGGCGGATACTCCTGCCCCCGCCAGCTTCAGACCCACCTCCGCCGGGTGATGGACGAGGTCCCCGCCTCGACGGTGATCGCCCCCGGACACGGACCGCTCACGACGGTCGAACACGAGCTGCGCTTCAATCCGTTTCTGGATTAGCCCGCAGGCTTCGCAACGCGCCAATTCTCGCCCCTCGCGCGATAATGGCGGGCGTGACTTAGCCTGGTTGGGCGCTCCCTGCGGCAAGCCATGGCTCCTTGGCAGCGCCCGGCGTGTCCGCTAGATCGAGACAATCTCACCTTTTAGGGAGCGTATAGGTGATCGAACTGGATTCCCCATTTTCCCGATGGTGCAGAGGGACGCACTTGATACCTCGAAACGACAGGCGACCCCTATGCGCGCATTTCGCCACCGAAATCGCGCCAACCCATCGGGTCCGGAATTTTTTCAAATGACCGGTTGACATTTGCTGGTCTATACACAACCATACGGTTGTGGATTCACTTAATGAAACCTTCGCCGCCTTCGCCGATCCGACCCGCCGCTCCCTCTTGAGCCGGCTCGCCGGCGGCCCGGCATCCGTCTGCGAGCTCGCCCGGCCGTTTCGTATTTCCCAGCAGGCCGTATCGAAGCATTTGGCCCTCTTGGAGCGGGCAGGGCTTATCATGAAGCGGCGGATGGGCCGCCAGCATCTCTGCGTGCTGAAGGCGGATCGGTTCAAGGAGGCCGCCGACTGGGTGGGAGATTACCGCCGGTTCTGGGAGGAAAGTTTCGATAGACTGGATGAATACCTGACGGAGCTTCAATCAAAGGAGAATAAACATGTCCCTAAAAACTGAATCGGCGGCCGATACAGCCGACCGGGAAATCGTCATTGCGCGCGTGTTCGACGCGCCGCGCGAATTGGTCTGGCAGGCGTGGACGGATCCGAGCCATGTGGTGCGCTGGTGGGGGCCGCGGGGCTTCACAACCACGATCGAATCGATGGACGTCCGGCCCGGCGGCGTCTGGAAGCACACGATGCACGGGCCCGACGGGGCCAACTACCCCAACGAGAGCATTTTCTCCGAGGTCGTGAAGCCGGAGCGGATCGTCTACTCCCACGGCGGGCGGCGCGAGGGCGGGCCCGGGGCCGGTTTCACGTCGACCTGGACCTTCGAGGCACTGGCGCCGGACAAGACCTGGCTGACGATCCGCATGGTCTTCCCCACGGCGGCGGAGCGGGACCAGGTCGTCCGGGATTTTGGAGCGATCGAGGGCGGAAAGCAGACCCTGGACCGCCTTGCCGAGTACCTGCCGAACATCGGAGCCGCCCGGGACGAGTTCGTGATCTCGCGAGTTTTCGCCGCCCCCCGCGAACTCGTCTGGAATGTCTGGACCCAGGCGGAGCACTTGCAACGCTGGTTCGGGCCGAAGGGCTGCACGATTTCCAAATGTTCCATGGACCTGCGGCCTGAGGGAATTTTCCACTATGGGATGCGGACGCCGGACGGCCAATTGATGTGGGGTAAGTGGATCTTCCAGCAGGTGGTAGCGCCGGAAAAGTTGGTTTTTGTCGTCACCTTTTCCAACGCCGATCGCGGCGTGACCCGCCATCCGATGAATCCCAACTGGCCCCTAGAAACCCTCTCGACCGTAACTTTCGACGAACGCGAGGACAAAACCCTTCTGACCATTCGCTGGACGGCCCCCGACGCGACGGAGGCCGAGCGGCAGATCTTCGACTCCTCGCACGAGAGCATGCGAATGGGTTGGACAGGCACACTCGATCAGCTCGCCGAGCACTTGGCCAAGGTCGGAGAAGCCGAGGCGGTGGTTGACGGTCCCTCGGAGCGCGAGATCGTGATCACCCGCCTCTTCGACGCGTCCCGCGAGGTCGTCTTCCGGGTCTGGACGGACGCGAAGCATCTCCGGAGCTGGTGGGGTCCGAACGGATTCACCAATCGGATATGCGAGGTCGACCTCCGGCCGGGCGGCGCCTGGCGAATCGTCATGCGCGGACCCAACGGCGTCGAATACCCTGCCCAGGGCGTCTATAGGGAGGTCATGCAGCCGGAGCGGCTCGTCTTTACGAACGACGCGCTAGATGCCGGCGGTTCTCCCGTATTGAAAGGGCTGACGACCGTAACATTTGAAGCGGACGGCGCCAAGACGAAGCTCACCGTGAGGACCCGCGCCGTCGCCGTTGTGCCCTATGCCCGCGCCTATCTCAACGGCATGGAGGCCGGCTGGACACAGAGCATCGACCGGCTGGCCGTGGAAGTCTCCCGAGTCCGCCCCTGAAGCGAACAGAAAAACCAGCGCACCATGACAACGACTCCCCTGCTCCATTCAGAATAGCTCGAGAGCGACCACGTTGCGAAGCCCTTCACCCGCCGCTTGCCAATGACGCCGCACGAGACCGAGTCAGGCAAGACCTGCTCGACCATTGTCACCGGGAATGCTGGCGATGGTCAGATTGGTCGGGACTTTGGAGGGCCTGGCCGGAGTTGCTCCATGACGCGACCGACTCGGGCCAGCAAACCCGATGGATACCTTCTCGGCTCATATCGCATCGGAACCGCTCCCGCGCCGACCTCCAGCCGGTTGACAAGTTTCAAGTCGACACGCTTCGATAAGCCCGCGAACAACGTGGGCCCATGGCTCGCTAGACTGGGCTGCACCACGAACTCGTATTCATCGATCAATCCCAGCTCCGC
>JBOHXF010000540.1:0-7511 GCA_050737455.1 Opitutaceae bacterium
TCTACGGACTGATGACCGAGGAGATCAATCACTCCTACGACGGCGGCCTCTATGCGGAGCTGATCCGCAACCGCACCTTCCGGGCGAGCGATCGGGGTCCGGCCCATTGGACGGCGGTGGCGGACCGAGGCGCCGTCGTCTCCCTGGCGCTCGACCGCAACGTTCCGCTCAATGCCGCGCTGCGGCTGAGCCTTCGTGTGGACGCCGCGAGCGCCTCGGAGGACCGGCGCGCCGGCGTGGCGAACGGAGGCTACTGGGGCATCCCCGTCCGGGCGGGCGAGATCTATTCCCTCAGCCTTTACGCGAAGGGTTCGCCGGGTTTCGACGGCCCGATCGATGTGTCGCTGGAGTCCGCCGACGGATCAGAAGTCTTCGCAGCCGGCTCGGTGGGGCCGCTGACGATGAAGTGGGCGCGTTACGCCCTGAAACTGCGCCCGGCACGAAGCGCCGCCGGGCTCGCCAATCGGCTCGTCCTGGCCGTGCATCGGCCGGGCACCTTTTGGCTTCAGGTGGTCTCGCTCTTCCCGCCGACGTACCACGGTCGGCCGAACGGAAACCGGATCGATCTGATGCGGATGCTGGCCGCGCTCCATCCCGGCTTCCTGCGCTTTCCCGGCGGCAATTACCTCGAGGGGAATACGATCGCCGAGCGCTTCCCCTGGAAGCGCTCGTTGGGGCCGATCGCCGACCGCCCGGGACACGAGAGCCCCTGGGGCTATTGGTCCGACGACGGCATGGGTCTGCTCGAATACCTCGAATGGTGCGAGGATCTCCACATGGAGCCGGTCCTGGCCGTTTACGCGGGCTTTTCGCTCGACCATGAGCTCGTGAAGCCGGGGGCGCCCCTGCGTCCGTTCGTCGAGGACGCGCTCCAGGAGATCCAGTACGTGACGGGCGGCACGGACACGACCTGGGGCGCTCGCCGCGCCCGGGACGGCCATCCGGCCCCGTTCCGGCTGCGCTACGTGGAGATCGGCAATGAGGACTTTTTCGACCGGACGGGAAGCTACGATGCGCGCTTCGCCCAGTTCTTCGACGCCATCAAGGCCCGGTATCCGCGGCTCCAGCTCATCGCCACAACCCCGGTGTCCTCCCGCCGCCCCGATGTGATCGACGAGCATTTCTACAAGACGGCGGAGGATTTCTACGGGATGACGCATCGTTACGACACGTACGAGCGCAGCGGCCCGAAAATTTTCGTCGGGGAGTGGGCCACGCGTGAGGGCACACCGAAGGGGCCGAAGCGGCCGCGCACGGAATTCGGAACGACCAACGGGCGCAAGGAGATCGCCCCCACCCCGAATCTCAACGCGGCGCTGGGGGACTTCGCATGGATGACGGGCCTGGAGCGCAACGCCGACCTCGTCATCATGAACTCCTACGCCCCGCTGCTCGTGAACGTCAATCCCGGCGCCAGCCAATGGGCGATCAACCTGATCGGGTACAACGCGGGGTCCGCCTATGGCTCCCCGTCCTACTACGCGCAGCGCATGTTCAACACCCATCGGGGCACGCGGGTGGTCCCCGCCGCGATGGCCGACGTCCCGGGCTTTTTCTACAGCACGACGCTGACGCCGGGGCGCGGCGGCCGGCTGTATCTCAAGGCGGTGAACAGCACGGGTTCGCCCATCGAAATCGCGATTCGCGTCGCCGGCGCGAACCTGGCTCCCGACGGCCGGCAGATCGTCCTCACCTCGGACAATCCGAACGACACCAATACGATCGCCGATCCGACGAAAATCGTTCCCGCCGCCTCCCCGCTCAAGGTCGACGGGCCCGCCTTCCGCCACACCTTTCCCCCCTACTCCGACGACGTGCTGATCCTGCCGGTGCGCTGATCCCGGCCCCGGCCCGCGTCCTACCGATCGACCCGGTAGGACCGCGTCAGGGCGGTGTCCTCGCAGGAGTCGCCGATGTACACGACGAACCGGCCCGGATCCTGCCGCCAGGCGTGGGAGCCCGTGTCCCAGTAGGACATCGACCGGGGATCGAGCGTCACGGCGACCCGGCGGGATTCGCCGGGGCGCAGATCGACCCGGGCGAACCCCTTCAGCTCCCGGGCGGGCCGTTCCACCCGAGCTCCGGGATTGCCGAGATAAACCTGCGCGACCTCCGCCCCTTCGCGGCGGCCGGTGTTCTCGACGGTGAAGGACACCGTGACATCCTGCCCGAGCCGGGGCGCCGCGGGCGCGACGGCCAGATCCCGGAATGCGAAGCTCGTGTAGCTGAGGCCGTATCCGAACGGAAACAGCGGCTTGATCCCCGAACGTTCGTAGCCGCGGTAGCCGACAAAGACCCCCTCCCGGTATGTGACGGTGTTGTCCGGCCCGTTGGGATACCACGAGCGGTAGGCGGGATTGTCCTGCCAGCGCCGCTCGAAGGTGATCGGCAGATGCCCCGAGGGGTCCGCTTCGCCGAACAGGATCTTCGCCAAAGCCGTCCCCGACTCTTGGCCCGTGTACCAGGCGTGTATGAAAACCGGGACCCGGTCGATCCATGGGAGCGCGTCGACGCTGCCGCCCGCGGTCAGCACCACGATCGTCCGCGGATTCGCGGCGGCCGCCGCGGCGATCAGTTCGTCCTGGCCCGCGCCCAGCTCGAAGGAGCGATCGGTGCCCTCCCCTTCGCTGTCCGGATCGAATCCCACGCACACCACAACCGCGTCGGCCCGGGCGGCCATGCGCCTGGCTTCGGAGGTGATGAGATCCGAACGGGCGATGACGCCAAGCCCCACCTGGCCCCCCGAGGACAGCACCTCGTATTTCACCGCGTAGCTCCTTCCTCCCTCGAGCGTCGTCCGGCAGAAGGAGGTGCCGCGCGAGCGGCCCTGAATGGGCGCCGCGATCAGACGACCGTCCAGATAAAGCCGGGGATCGTTGCCTCCGGTGTGGCGAAGGATCCAGACGTAGGGGCCGGACGCGCCCGGGCGGAAATAGCCGGTCCAGCGCACGGCGAACCGTCCCTGCGCGTTCGGAGGAAACCCGGCGCCGCTCCAGTGGAAATCGATGGTGGGATCGATGCGCACCAACGGTTGCCCGCTGAAATCCACGTTCGGGTAGTACTCGCCGCGTAGCCCGGGGTGCCGGCCGGCGGGATCCGTCGTGAACGCGGAATCATTCATGACGTCGGCGAATGACACGATGCCCGGATTGTAGAGCACCCGGCCGGATCCCGCCAACTCCCGGCTGATCCCCTCCAAGGCGCTCACCGCCACGAAGGGAGCGACTTGGGCGCTGCCGCCGCCGGTGGGCACCGGCGGATACGCATCGGGGCCCAGGACGGCGATCGTCTTCACGGCCGAACGGGACAGGGGCAGAACCGAACCCGCGTTCTTGAGCAGGACCATGCTCTCCAGCGCCCCTTGGAGCGCGATCGCCCGGTTCTCCTCGCTGAAACGGGGATCGCGCAGATCCTCCTGGGGCCGGTCGAGGAAGCCGAACGCGACCGCCGTCCTCACGATATGGCGCACCTTCTTGTCGATCGTGGCCACGCTCACCTTGCCCTCCCGGATCGCCGGCAGGAGCGTTTCGCGGTTCATGAAGCGGCCGTCGGGCATCTCGAGGTCGAGTCCCCCGTTGGCCGCCGCCACGCCGTCGTAGGTGGCGCCCCAGTCGGACATGATGATGCCCTTGAATCCCCACTCCTTCCTGACCACGCGGATGTTGAGCGGCGCGTTCTGGGTCATATAGGAGCCGTTCACGAGGTTGTAGGCGTCCATGATGGCGCCCACGTGCGCCTCCTTCACGGCAGCCTCGAAGATGGGTAGATAGATCTCGTGCTCGGTCCGCTCGTCGATCCGGACGTCGATGCGATGGCGCGCGTATTCCGAATTGTCGGCGACGAAGTGCTTGATCGTCGCCGCCACCCCCTGGCTCTGCACACCCTCGATGTAGGCGACCGCTATCCGCGAGCCCAGGTAGGGATCCTCGCCGAAGAACTCGAAATTGCGGCCGCTCATCGGGCCGCGGTAGATGTTGACGCCGGGGCCGAGCAGAAAATTCACGCCCTTCGCGCGGGCGTCGCGGCCCAGGCCCTGGCCGATGCGGCGGGCCATCTCCGGATCCCAGGTCGCGGCGAGCGCGATGCCACCGGGAAACGCCGTGGCGGGGCCGCCATTGCGCACCCCCATGGGCCCATCCGCCATTTTGAGCCGAGGCCAGCCCAGCTTCGGATACCCCCGGATATAGAACCCGTCGACCCCTCCGATGAGATCGATCTTCTGCCCAAGGGTCATGCGGCTCATGATCGCATCGGTCCGCCGGTCGATGTCCCGGCCCGACGGCGCGGCCCCGGCGGAGACCGCGAGGACAAGGGCGAGCAAGGCCGGAGGGGTCCAGGGGAGGATTTTCGCGAAGTTCATCGGACTAAAGCGTGCGTCGAAATAAGTAGGTGGCGACGCCCATCGCAAGCAGCGTGAAGCCCATCAGATAGCCGATGTCCGGCAGGATCGCCCCGATGCCGGTGTTCTTCAGCATGAGATCCTTGAAGCCGTCCACCGCGTAGGTGAACGGATCGACCGAGGAAAGGGCCCGCATCCATCCCGGAAACGCCTTCGTCGGATACACGGCGCCGCTCGGAAAGAACAGCAGCGTGTTCAGCATCCCGAAGACCGCGCGCGGCAGGAGCGGATCGTTCACCCGGACGACGATCAGGAACATCATGCTGATCAGGGCGAGCGAGGTGACGACGACGAGCACCATGGCCCGGGCGATCCTGAGCACGTTCAGCGGATCGGGAATGCCGGCGATCAGTGAGCCGACCAGGACGAGGATCGCGCCCGCGAGGGCGGCCTTGACCGCGCCCGACAGGTTGAAGCCCAAAATCAGCTCCAGCTTCGTCACGGGGGTGACCAGATAGCCTTCGTGCAAGCCGCGGGCCTTGTCGTCGATGTAGATGATGCCGCCGCCGATCATGCACGAGACGAAGATGGCGAGGACGATCGTGCCGGGCAGGAGGTATTGGATGTAGGGCACGTACGGGTACAATTCGACGATGGCCAGCGAAGCCCGCGGCGAAAGCCGCTCGTTGGTCGGCGGCTGCCGGTAGGCGGCGAGCATCGCGGTGAACGCGCCTTCCAGCGCCGAGGAGGCGAACTGGTCGGTGTTGTCCTCGATGAGCGCGACCTGCGGCGAGGCCCCGGCCAGCACGTCCCTCGAAAAATGGGGCGGCAGGTTCAGCACGGCGTCGATCCGGCCCTCGCGCAGCTCCCGCAGCGCGCTCGTGCGGTCCGTGAAGGCCACCGTGTCGAACGTGCGCGCATTGGCCGCCACCGCCTGGCACATCTCCCGGATCTGCACGGCCGGGATCCCATGGTCCTGGTCGACGACGCCGACGATCAAATGCTTGATCTGGCCCCCAAAGGCGTAGCCGAGCACGATGAGCTGCACGATCGGCATGATGAATGACATGCCGACGAGGACCGGGCTGCGGCGAAAGCGCCGCAGATCCCGCTCGAGAATGGCCCAGATGCGGATCATGGCGGAGGGCTAGCTCCGCGAAGGGGCGGAGGGCATGCGGTAAACGGCCTTCTCGAGGTTGTCCCGGAGCTGACGCCCGGTATAATGCACGAAGACGTCGTCAAGCGTCGTGCTTTGGACGGACAGCGAGCGGACGGCGATCCCCGCCCGGCTGGCGGCCTCCATGACCGCGACGGTGCTGCGGGGGCCGTCGTCGGAGGCGATCCGGAACACTTCGCCGTCGGCCTTGACTTCGGTCACCCCGGGAAGGCCGGACACCGTCCGCCCCCAGCCCTCGGGAACCTCCGAAAAGCTCACCTCCAGGACATTCCTGCCCGGCACCGAAGCCTTCAGTCGGAGCGGCGAATCCAGCGCCGCCAACTTGCCGCCGTCGATGATGGCGATCCGGTCGCAGAGGCGGTCGGCCTCGTCCATGTAATGCGTGGTGATGAGGATCGTCAGGCCGCGTTCGGCCTTGAGCTTCGTCAGCATTTCCCAGACCGCGACGCGCGAGACCGGGTCCAGGCCGGTCGTCGGTTCGTCCAGAAAGAAGAGTTTCGGCTCGTGGACCAGGCCCCGGGCGATCTCGAGCCGGCGGCGCATGCCCCCGGAATACATCTTCAGCGGCTTGTCGGCCCATTTCGAGAGGTCGACCGCCTCCAGGAGTTCGGGGATGATGCGCAGATAGCGCGGCCGCGGGATGCTGTAGAGCTTCGCGAATATCAGGAGATTCTCCTCGGCCGAAAGATCCAGGTCCGAGGTCATCGCCTGCGGAATGACCCCGATCGACCGGCGGACGCCGTCGGGTTCCCGGGCCACGTCGAAGCCGTTGACGATCGCGGCGCCCTCGGTCGGCACGATCAGCGTCGTCAGCATCCGGATCAGCGTCGACTTGCCCGCGCCGTTGGGCCCAAGCAGGCCGAAAACCTCGCCCGCCTCGACCTCGAAACTCAGGTGGTCGACCGCGCAGAAATCGCCGAAGCGCTTGGTCAGTTGCCGAACGTCGATCGCGGGCATGCGGGAAATCCGCTCAGGAGCGCCCCAACGGCAGGGTGACGTACGCGGTCATGCCCACCGCGAGCGCCCGGTCGGAATTGTCGCAGCGCAGGCGAATCTGGAAAGTGCGGATGTCCCGCTTGGTCCGGCTCACGTCGCGCTGCGTCGCGTAATCGGCGTCGACCGCCCGGTAGAATACCGTCCCCATCCGTTCGGCCCCGGACGGCAGCCGCACCATGAGCTTCTCGCCGAGCCGGATCCGGTCGATGTAGGTCTCCGCCACATCCGCCCGGACCCAGAGATTGTTCGGATTGATGAGGGTGACGATGGCCTGGCCGGGATTCACGACCTCGCCCTGCAGGGCGGCGCGCACGTCGACGATGCCGGGAATCGGCGCCCGGATTTCCGTGTAGCCCAGAATGACCCGCGCCTTCTCGCTCTGCGCCGCGGCTCCGGCCGCCTGATCGCGCGCGGCCTTCAGGGCCGCCTCCCGTACCGCGAGCTGATCGGCGTCCGCCTGGGCGAGCCGAAGGGCCGACTCGGCGGCCGCGGTCTGATGGTTCGCCGAATCCGCCCGCGCCCGGGATCCGTCCCAGGCGGTCCGCGCCTGGTCGTAATCCTGCTGGGAATTGGCCCCCTTTGTCCGCAGTTCCTTCTGGCGCCGGTACGAAAGCCGCGCGTTTTCGAGATCGGCGGCCGCGGCTTGCGCCTGGGCCCGCGAAGCGGCCAAGTTGGCGCGGGCCTGGGCGATCTCAGCGGCGACCTGGGAGGTCTGGAACCGAAGGTCGGCCTCGGCCTGGGCCACCGCGGCTTCGGCCGCGTTCGCCGTGTCCTTGTAGTATGCCACATCCGCCCGATACTCCGGAGGCTGGATCTCGCCGAGCAGTTCGCCGCGCGCGACCTGATCGCCTTCCTTGACGAGCAGCCGGCCCAGCCGGCCTTCGATCTGCGAGCTGACGATGATTTCGTCGGTCGTCACCATTCCGGTGAGGACGAGTGTCCGGTTTCTGGGCCAGAAGGCGGCGGCGATCGCCGCCGCGCAGATCAGGACCCCCAGAA
>JBOHXF010000541.1:0-6371 GCA_050737455.1 Opitutaceae bacterium
GGATGAAGGCGAGCGTGGTCTTGCCCAGGCCGGGCGGGCCGGAAAGCAGCACATGGTTCAGCGGTTCACCGCGCGCGCGCGCCGCGCCGACCATCACCTGAAGGCGCTCGACCGTCTTCGGCTGGCCTGCGAAGTCCGAGAAGGCGAGCGGCCGCAGGGCCGCCTCCGCCGCGCCGACCGGAGCCGCAAGAGCCGAGGTGATGAATCCGACGCCCTTGTCCTTCATTTCCATTGGAGCTCGGCGCCGAGGCTGCGGAGATTCTCCACGAAGCGCGGGTGCGCGCGCTTGATGATCTCCGCGTTCCGGACGACGCTCCGGCCCGGGGTCGCTGCGGCGACCATTGTCAGAGCGACGGCGGCGCGGATCACGTAGGGGGAATCGACCACCGCCGCCCGGAGGGGCCGGTTGCCAAACACGACGATCCGGTGCGGGTCGCAGACCACGATGTGCGCGCCGAATTTCGCGAGCTCGGGCATCCACGCGAAGCCATTTTCGTACACCTTGTTCCAGAAATGCACGGTCCCTTCCGTCCGGACGCTCAGCGCGATCATGAGCGGCAGGAGATCCACCGGAAAATAGGGCCAGGGGGCCGCCTCGATCTTGGCCAGCAAGTTGCCGGTGAGCGGAGCCTCGACCCGGCGGGGCCGGCCGCCACGCACGCGCGCGGTGCCGTCCTCGTGCTCGATGGCAACGCCCAGCTTCGCGAAAGCGCGGGCGATCAGATCGAAATGCTGCGGCACCGCGTGGAGCACGCGGACTTCGCCGCCGGTGATCGCTCCAAGCGCAAGAAACGTGGCGACTTCGTGATGGTCGGTGCCGATGGCGACTACGGCCCCATGGAGCCGGTCGACGCCCTGGATTTCCAGCCGGCTCGTCCCGATCCCCTCGATCCGGGCGCCCATCGCCACCAGCGCGGCGCAGAGCTCCTGGACATGGGGTTCGCTAGCCGCGTTGACCAGCGTGGAGGCGCCGCGGGCGACCGCCGCCGCCATCGCGAAATTTTCAGTCACGGTCACGGACATGTAATCGAGCCAGTGGCGGGCCCCCCGGAACCCATCCGCAGCCCGGATGACCAGCGCCTCGCCGACGGTCACCTCCGCGCCCAGGGCCTGCAGGATTTCCAGGTGCGGGTCGATCTCGCGCACGCCGAGCGAGCATCCTTTCGAGTTCGACGCGAGGACGATGCGCCCGAACCGCCGGAGGAGTCCGGGGTACAGGAGCACGGTGGACCGCATATCGCCCGGGAGTTGACGGCCGTCGAGGGACGAATCGATCGGCGAATGGTCGACCCGCATGACGCCTCCGTTCCGGTCCCAGTCGATGCGCGAGCCGCAGCCGCGGAGGAAACCGACGAGCTTTTCGAGATCCGTGATATCGGGGACATTGCGCAGTTCGACGGGCTCGTCCGCGAGCAGGGTCGCACAAAGGATCGGCAGGACGGAATTCTTGTTTCCCGAAGGTGCGATGGTGCCGGAGAGCGGCTTGCCGCCGTCGATGATCAAGTCGGGCATGGAACGGGTACTAAAAAGGCGTCCGACCGTTCGGACGCCTTGAAAATCCGCTCGCCCGGGCCGAGCGCGCAAGGATTAAGTCGGTGGGGCGGTCAAATCATCCCGCCGCCCTGCTGACCTTCGGGCCTGGGGCCGCGGTCGCCACGGCCGCGGCCGCCGCGATGACGTCGCCGTCGGCCGCCCTCGAATTCGTTGCGGCTATCCTCGCGCCTCTCGTGCCGCGGTTCGTCCGAAGGTCCGCGGAACGGCCCTGCCGAAGGCGCGGAATAACCTTCGCGGCCGGTCGGTTCGCCTCCGCGCGAACCGCCGTTGCGGCCGCGGCCGCCGCGGTGGCGGCGCCGCCCGTGGCCGGAACGATCGGCTTCGCCGAAATGCGCTGGACGGTCCTCATCGACCGCGGCCGACTGGCGGGGCTCGGGCTTATTGTCGCGGACGAACAGACTCTTGAGCCAGGCGACGAAACCGCGAGGCTTGGGAGCCGGAGGCGGTTCGTCGCGGCGTTCGTCGCGGCGACGGCTGTCGCGCCGGCCCTCGCTCCGCTGGCGATAGCCTTCAACGGGATGCCCGCTTTCGCGGCCATCGGGGCGGAAATACGGACGATCCTCACGGCGCTGGCCGCGGCTTTCGGAGCGGTAGGGACGCTCGGGGGCGACCGGAGCATTGGCGCCCGAGGCCGCGCTCTCCCAACTGAGCGCTGCCTGCTTCGGTTCGGCGGGGGGCAGCACGTGCAGTTCGGCGCGCTCCTCTGCCGCCGGGAACCCGGCGGCATCGGTGGAGGCCGGCGCCGCGGCTGGAGGCGCTTCCGAGGAAGGCGTCACGACCGCGGTTTGAGCCGGAGCCGCGGTTTGAGCCGAGCTTTCAGGCGCCGGGCGAAGAACGGAGGCTTCCTCTCCGAACGGGTTTTGATATTCGCGCGGAGGCCTGACGACCTCCACTGCGGTGGGTTGATAGGCCCCGGTTGCAGGAGGGGCCGAGGCGGCGGAAGCCGCCGGGGCGCTGGAACGCTTGCCGCGTGCCAGGCCGGAGCCGCGCGTTGCGCCGAACGAGCCAAAAGCCGGCAAAGCGGCGGCGGCGGCGTGCGCGGGAGTCTCGGCGTGGGCTGCCGGCGGCGCGCTGGGCGCAGCCGGGTTGGCGTTGTCGCCGGACGGTGCGATATCTGTCATTTTCTGTTTTCTGTTGGGTTGGCACAGCTCTTTCCGAAGAATCGGCGGCTGTGCGGTTTATGTTGGCAGGCGGAGCGCGCGATGCGGGCTCGACGGCTGCGGTTGCCCAAAATATCGTTTGGATCGGCCCGATTAGCAACATTTATAAAGGAGGGCGTCCCTCTGTCCCGATCGGCGCCGGGCGGCATTTCCTATGGGAGGAACATGACGCAGACCGGTTGCGAGACCGTGATCCGCCGGCCTGTCGGGGCCAGGCGACCGCTCGCCGGATCGACCCCGAAAACGACGACGTTGTCGGTGTCGCGGTTGGCGCACAGGAGCCATCTTCCGTCGGGAGCCAGATCAAAGTTACGGGGATGCCGGCCACCGCTGGGGACGATCTCCACGGGCGAAAGGCCGCCTTGCGCCGGATCGCGTGCGAAGACGGCGATGCTGTCGTGCCCGCGGTTGCTGACGTAGACGAACCGGCCGTTGGGATGGATCCGGATTTCGGCGACGGTGTTCGGGACGGATGCAACGGCGAAGTCCGCGGGCAGCGTGGAAATCGTCCGCCCGAGCGACAGCCGGCCCTGGTCCGCCTCGCAGCGGTAAATCGAGACCGACGAGCCGATTTCGTTCGCGACATACAGAAAGCGGCCGTCGGGCGAGAACCGGGGATGCCGGGGCCCGGATCCGGGCGGCGCGGCGACCTGAAACGGATCGGCCGGGCTGAGTTTCGCCCCGATCGGATCGGCGCGATAGGCGAACACCCGGTCCAGACCGAGATCGCAGGCGTAGACGAAGCGGTTGTCCGGGGAGAAAATCACCGCGTGCGCGTGGGCCTGGGTCTGGCGGGCCGGGTTCGGCCCGAGCGGCGCAAGGCCGCGGTGATCCACCAGGGCGCTGCGCGGGCCGAGCCGCCCGTCGGGCAGGAGCGGAAGCGCCGCGACATAGGCCGCGTGGTAATTGGCGAGCGCGACCATCCGGCCGGTCCCGTCGACGGCGAGGTGGGTCGTCAGGCCTCCGCCGGTCGGTTCGCGGTTGATCGGTTCGAGCCGGCCGGACCCGGCGTCGATCCGAAACGAGAGGATTCCGCCCTCGGGTTCACGCGCCGAGGGGCTTGCGAGAAACTCCCCGGTGGAATACAGAAACCGGCGATTCGGCGCGAGCGCAAGAAACGTGGGATTGCCCGCCTCGGCCGCAAGGAAGGGCTCGCCGAGCGACCCGTCGGCCGGGTCGAACCAGGCGGCATGGATGCCGCGGCTGCTGGAAGCTTGTGTATGGGCGCCGAAGTAAACGAACATGGGAGGCGACGACGAAACGGATCCCTCAAGATGCCGTCGGCGGGGCGACCCGCAAGGCAAAGGAGGGGCGGGTGACGCATTCGAGGCGCGGTACACCGCCAGGCGCGACTTGACCCGTGACGCGATGGAAGGCTACGTTGCAAACGATCCGGACTCCCATGGCCGACCTTCCTTCCGCCTCGCTCGTCCTCGGCGGCGGGTGCTTTTGGTGCACCGACGCCGCGTACCGGCTCCTGCCCGGGGTGACGGAGGTAACCTGCGGCTACGCCGGAGGCCACACCGAGCGCCCGACGTACGAGGCGGTGTGCTCGGGGGCCACCGGTCACGCGGAAGTAGTCCGGATTGAATACGATCCGGCGCGGATTGGTCCGCGCGAACTGCTCGATTATTTCTGGAGAATCCACGATCCGACACAGGTCGGCGGCCAGGGGGCGGACACGGGGACGCAGTACCGGTCCGTCATCCTGTATGGGAGTGAGGCCCAATGCGCCGCCGCCACCGCCTCCCGCGCCGGGGCGCAGGCCCGATTCGCAGCGCCGATCTCGACCGAGATCGCGCCGCTGGACCGCTTCTGGCCGGCGGAAGCCCGCCATCAGGATTATTTCAGGCACCACCCGGAAAGCGGCTACTGCCGGGCGGTGATCGCGCCGAAGATCGGACATCTGCGGCGCGATCTCGGCTGAGCGGCTGGGGCGCTTCCCCGAGGTGGGGCCGAAGCGCCCGGGGAAGTCCGCGGGCCGTGGCCCGATCGATCCGGTCAGGCCGGAGAGCCGAGCAGATCGTCGATCGGATCGCTGTCGAGATTGAGATCGGCGAAGAGCCAGGAGGATAGATAGCGTTCGGCGGAAGAGGGCACGATGGCGACGATCTGCTTGCCCTTGTTCTCAGGCCGCTTCGCGACTTGGATGGCGGCCCAGATTGCCGCGCCGGAGGAAATGCCGACCGGAATGCCGTCGAGCTTGGCGACCTGTTTGCTGACCGGCGCAGCGTCCTCCTCCTTCACGGCGATCACCTCGTCATACACCTTCGTGTTGAGGACCGCGGGGACAAATCCCGCGCCAAGGCCCTGGAGCTTGTGCGGGCCGGGCTGGCCGCCGGAGAGGATCGCCGAGCCGGCGGGCTCGACCGCGATCAGGCGGAACGACGATTTGCGCGGTTTGATGACTTCGCCGATGCCCGTGATCGTCCCGCCGGTGCCGATGCCGGATACGACGATATCGACCTTGCCGTCGGTGTCCCGCCAGATCTCCTCCGCCGTCGTGCGGCGATGGATCGCGGGATTGGACGGATTCGAAAACTGCTGGACGATGATGCTGTTGGGGATTTTCGCAGCGATCTCCTCAGCCTTCGCCATCGCCCCCTTCATCCCCTTGGGCCCTTCCGTGAGCACCAGCCGGGCCCCGAGCACCTTGAGCATCTTGCGCCGTTCCGTCGTCGCGGATTCGGGCATGGTGAGGATGAGCCGAAGCCCGCGGGCCGCCGCGACGAAGGCAAGCGCGATTCCGGTGTTGCCGCTCGTGGCCTCGATCAGGACCGTATCCTTCGTGATTTTGCCGCTCTTCATCGCGTCGTCGATCATGGAGAGACCGATGCGGTCCTTCACGCTCGAAAGCGGGTTGAAGAATTCGAGCTTGAGCAGGATTTCCGCCTGGGCCCCGTGCGCGGCCGCCGTGCGATTGAGGCGGACGAGGGGAGTGTTTCCGATCGTGTCGGTGATGTCGTTATGGATTTTAGCCATGATATGGGTGGGTTTGATGCTTCAAATCGCGTAATCGTCGTCGAACGACCGCGACTGCCGCAAGCGCAGCCGCACTACGTCATTGACCTTCAGGTTCCTCGCCGCAAGCTCCGCCCGCGAAATTTCCGCATCGACCGTCTCGCGGGTGTCGATCTGCTCCAGCGTGAGGCGCGCCTGGGGTCCGGCGGCGTGAACATACCGCAGGATGGCGGGAATGCCGACGTCGGAGTCGCCGTGCGGGATCACCTCGACGTCGTGCGGGCGCACGAAGAGCTGCCCGTTGCCCGAGGCGGCCGCGACCGATTGACCCGCCGCCTCCAGCGATGGACGGCGGAAGATGTTCACGTCGCCGAGAAACCGGTAGACGAACGGGCTGGCCGGCCGGTCGTAGACTTCCTGCGGCGAACCGACTTGCTCGACCCGGCCCTGGTTCATGATCACCACCTCGTCCGCGATCTCGAGGGCCTCCTCCTGATCGTGCGTGACGAACAGGGTCGTCAGGTGGATCTCGTCGTGGAAGCGGCGCAGCCAGCGCCGCAGCTCCTTGCGCACCTTGGCGTCCAACGCCCCGAACGGCTCATCCAGGAGCAGCACCTTCGGTTCGACGGCGAGCGCGCGGGCCAGAGCCACGCGCTGGCGCTGGCCGCCGGAAAGCTGGGCGGGATAGCGCTCGCC
>JBOHXF010000542.1:0-5526 GCA_050737455.1 Opitutaceae bacterium
GTGCCGCTGGTTCGGCTGTATAGGTTTTCTGGGTTTCACACCCTGCCTCATAGCAGGTCCAGGCCTTGCGGCCGAACCTCCTTTCTTCGTCAGATTTCACGAAATCCTGTGGGACGGTAATGTTCCCGATTCATCGGTTTCCTGAGCCAACTCCTCGCCGTTGTAGGTCCAGGTGTGGCTGGCGCCGTTGGAAGCGACCCGATCGACCAAAAAGCCCGCACCGTCGTAAGTATAATTGACCCAACCGACATTCGCCCATGCTCCATTGACGTACGCCCACGATTCCGTTCGTACGATGTTACCCGTGTAGTCGCGGATCGTGACCGTCATGGTCGATTTGTTGTTCACAAGGCACACCGGGTCGATCATCGAACCTCCGTCCGGCAAGTTGGACGATTGAGTGCCGACTGCGGAGTTGTTGCTCCCAGTGATCTCATAGGTGCGGGTGTCCGGCCCGGTGACCGTAGTCGTGATGTCAAACATCGCTGCTGGCATCCAGGAATTTTCCCCGTACCAAGGCACGAACGTTGAAGGATCGCCCGGGGTGCTGAAGCTTCCCCGCTCGTAGGCGATGTACTGCATGACCCCGTCGGGTTGGATCACCTCGAACGGTTCCATCGCGTACATCGTGTCCGGGGTGTTCTCGCTGAAGTACTTCGTGGTGGTGACGAGGCTGCTGCTCGATCCAGAGTAATCCTTGCGGCTTGCAGTGACGTAGGTGAAATCGGTGGTGGTACCCGGCGGCGCATCGGGTGCGGTCAGAAGGGGATCCACCATCTGGGTTTCCTTGTAGGTATAGGTGGTCTCCGTCACGGTCGTATTGTTGATCGCCGTGATCACTGACTGGGGACGCGTCGGCATGCCGAAATCGTCGTCCGCCCATTGGTAGGTGGTCACCGCGCCCGCACTGGGGCTCTGCGTCAGCGTGGAAGGGCTGCTGCAAAAGGGACGGTAGACATGGTAGACAGTGCCGATCGGAGAGAATTCGGAATCGTCCCAATCGTGATAGTCCACGGCGGTCCAGGCGCCGCCGACGGTGGCGTCCTGAGATTGGAATCCATAGGTGCCCACTTGGGCCGGATTTGTGTAGTTTTGGTAATTGGTCGTGATGGCGTCGGAGCCGGAGCCCTGAATAAGCTGCGTCAGCTCCTCACCCCAAGCGTATTCTCCGAATGTCTTCGTCACCGTGGTGGCCGCGGGACTGCTTCCCCCTGCCGAGACGACGCGCGTCTCCGTCGAGGCGCCGCTCAACGAAGTCCCCCATGTCCGGGTTTCCTGCCGCACCACCGACTGGCCGCTGTCATGCCAATCAACCAAGGTCCATACGTAGGGGGTGTCGCTCCCGTCGCCGGTACGTGTTAGCGTCGTGACCGCACTGCGCGCGGGTGTGCTGAAGTCCGGATCGGCATAGGTCTCACTCGTAATTTGAAGCTGGGTTGCCGAGCTTCCCTGCGCTACAGTATACACGACGTACGGTTTGCCTGTAGGATATTGCGCCGGAGTGTAGAACGATATGGTATAGGAAGTTGGGCTAAGAACGGTGACAGCGACATCCGCCGCTCCGCCTGTGATGGACTGGAGATTTCCGTTGCTGTCCTCATTGAAGGTCGTTCCATCCGGCGTACCTGCAGACAACGGCATGTAATGCAGATCTGCTGGGGTGAAAACGTCGCTCCAGTTCGTTTCCAGCCCCTGGTCGGCGAGAACCACCGAACCGGCGGAAGTGCCCCAACAGTTATTCCCCATAGCGATTTGCCAATAGATTTGCCCGCTGATCAACGAGGTGCATGCGCCGGCCCGCCCGGTGAACTGACCGGGGCCGAGTACAAGGAGCGTTGTCGAGTTGTCGATGTAATCATCCATTCCGCTCGTGAAAATCGTATCGCTGGTTTGCGCGGTCCCATTGATGTAGATCTGATATCCTGGCGGCGCCACGGCACCCAGATAGACATGGGACGTGGCCGAACTTTCGTTAGAATTCCAATACATGCCGATGCTAATATTGTAAGTCACGCCCGGCAGGATTTTCAGTATTGTCGGATCGCTCGTGAAGGCAGCGCCGCCGGATCCGGCGCTTGTCGCCGTGCCATTCAAGCCGTCGACCGACACACTTAGGCTACCCGAATCGGAAATGCTCGTATCGGCCGCGCCCCAAAGCTTGATCGCGACGCCAGGCACGCCGTCCACACTTTGGGCGCGAACCGTCGCGCAAAGCACCAGTGCGCTTAAAATGAGAAGCTTTCGCATGATCGCGCCCTCCTATTGGCCGTTGCTCTTGGCCAGCGCCGCGAGGATGGCTTCGATTCGCCTCAAATGCAGCGCCGCCTGGCCGGTATTGGGCGACAGGGTCACGGCGCGCCGGTAGTATTTCTCGGCGGTCGCGTAATCCCCCATGAATCTCTGGTAAAGGTAACCGACTTGATCCAATTCGTTCGCCTGTTCCCCCGCGGGCGTCGCCGACGAAAACAGCGCCTCGGCCTGGGCGAAGCGGACCAGCGCGAGGCGCACAATGGGCTGCGCGGTCGCGTCGTCACCTCGGGCTTTGAATGCGAGAGCCGCTCTTACGAGGCCGCTTCCCGCTTCGAAGGCCCATTCAGCGGTCCCCGGTTTCTCCAGGTTTCCCGCCTCAAGCGTCGTTTCCGCCGCCGCGAAATTGTGTTGTGCGAATTGCTGCAAGCTATTGATGTACGCCTGCTGCTTGGCTTGGACCGGTTGAGGTATTGAGCTGACTTCTTGGCCCCGCAGAGGGAATGCCCCGGCGCAGATGAATAGCAGGCCGAAAAGGATTGGACCAAACGAGGGAAGTGCATTCTTCATGAGGGAAGTCATTGGATGCGGACGTCTATCTTCAGTTGGCCCGATCATTTGTGTCCGGGTGCGAGGCGTCGGCCGTCACCGAAGCCGCCCCCGGATCTATGCGCGAGGAGTTCAATTCGGCTGCCCCATAATCCGTATACGAAAAGGTTCCCACCGGATAGAATGTGCCTGCCTGGACCGATCGGGCGCCTACGGCCACCCGGGCCAAGACGCGGGGAACAACAAGCGAACCGAAGTATTCGGATATTCATCGTTACTGCGTCGGCACAAGCACCTTGAGCTGGGTCGGGTCGCCGCCACCACCACCGCCGCCGCCACCAGAAGTGATCGTCACGTTCGCCGTCGCGGTAGCGGACTGGAGGTAATTGGAGTCCGCGGCCCGATAAACCTGGACCGTGAAGGTACCGGTATTGTTGAAAGTGATCACATCGGACGGTCCCGAGCCAGAACCGGAGCCGCTCCACACATAGCTGCCGGTGCTTGACCCGCCGGAGGCGATGAATGTGACGGTTTCGCCTTGGGGATAGCTGAGATTTCCCCCCGGAGTTACCGACACGGCGGATTGCGTTCCCTTGCTGATGGTGAAGTTCAAGGTGGCGGAACCGGTCCCCCCCGCATTGGTGGCGCTGATCGTGCTTGAGCGGCTACCGGCCTGGGTCGGCGTACCGCTGATCTCGTTGGAACCGGCCGGCAGCGAGAGGCCCGGGGGAAGATTGCTTGCCCCGTAGCTGGTGGGGCTGTTGGTCCCGGTTATCTGGTAGCTAAAGCTCGAGCCAACGGAGCCGCTCGCCGTTAGCGAGCTGGTTATGACCGGCGGCTGGGGAACTGGGTTTGAAATCACGATCGTCAGCTGAGCCGTTACGTTCCCGGCGGAATTGCTCGCCGAGATCGTCATGTTAGTATACGTCCCCGCCGCGCTGGGCGTGCCCGAGATCACGCCCCCAGTGGCGCTTAAGCCCGGAGGCAACGTGCCCGTCACCCCGTAGCTGGGAGTTGGAATGCCCGATGCCGTGACCGTGTATGTGAAGGGCGAGCCGACGGTGCCGGACACGGACGTTGCGCTGGTTATTACCGGCAGGTTGGCGACGTTGATTGTGATGGTTTCCGTTGGCCCGAAATACTGCACGCCGTTGTCCTCGGCCTGCATCGTGTATTTGTACTGGTTCGCGGCCGATGGCAGGGTGAAGTTGTAGGTAGCGGTGACTGTGCCACCCGGCGATGTGTTACTCACCGAGGGAAAGCTCAACCCGGTGCCATTCTGGTCCCAGAGACCAAGATAGTAGTTGCTGCTCCACGTCGAGGTGCCGGTATTCTTTACGGTCACCGAAAAGGAGGCCGGGTGACCGGCCACACCAGAATAGCTCGGGCTGCCCTGGCCGACCGTTACGCCATTGATGGTCTGCCAGGTGATGCCATCCACCGGCCCGTTGATTGTGAGCGTATACGGTGAGGAGACGGCGGGGCTGTAGTTGGCGTCCTCGTCGCGCGCGATGTAGAAGGTGAGGTTTCCTGGAGTGGCGTTCGCGGTCCAGCTCGGCTGCCAGTTCGCCTGCGGGGAATTTCCCGGGCTCGGTCCCAGGTTGGTTCCGGTATAGCTGGAGGCGCCAGCGTCCCAATTTGTATATCCCTCAACGCAGAATTGCCATCCGCCGGTGCCGCTGCCTCCGCTGAAGGTCGGCGCGAACACGGCGTCGCGAGTGAGTGAGGTGCTGCTCGAACTGACAGCCGCTTGCGCCGCCTTCCCGATCGTGACCGTGAAATTCGAGGTCGCGAAACCTTGGTCGCCGAACTGGTCCGCGCCGGTCACGATAATCTGATGGGAACCGCTCGTGGTGACACTGGCGGTTGTTGTGAAGGTCGCGTGCGTGGTCCCCATTCCCGTCGGGCTCTGGCTGATCTCGACGTACGCGCCATCGAGCGTCACGCCGATGTCCGCGACAACCGATCCCGAACCCACGCTCACGCTCCCGCTGACCGTGATGGCGACCGGCGATGCCCCGGAATATGACGAACCGTCGGACGGCGAGGAAAGCGAAACGCTCGTGGAGCCCAGGGCGGCTGAGGGACCAAGCGCGCAAACGGCGATCGCCAGCGCAAGCAGTGAATTGAATCCGGGTTTCATGATTCCTTCAGCGGGTTGTCAGAAGCATTAGCGCCGGGAGGTCTTCGGGGCGTCCGAATCCAAGGAGCGTGCCGCTCTTGTCCAGAACGTAGGCGTAGGGCAGTTGAAGGACGCCGAAACCGGTTTCCTCGGGAGAACCCAGTCCGGATTGTTCGAAGCAGAAGATGCCGCCCGGAAGCGGCGCCTGCTTTTCGATTTCAGCGATCTGCGTCAAATCCGCTTCCAGGATCACGTAAACCACGCGGGTTCCGGCCGGGATCGAGCCCTTGTACCGGCCCAGGATCGGCAGCCCCTCCGCGCCGTTCGAGAAGTAGATTATCGTGGGATGGCTGACCGGCATCGCCAGATTCAACGGGAAGCCCCCGTTCTCGATGAGGCTGACTTTCAGGACTTTTCCAATGAGCGCCTGGCGCGCCACGATTTCGTGCGCTGGACCCGCAGCGTAATCGGGCGGATTTTTGGCCAAAATGTCTTCCGCGACTGCTAAGGCCTCGGAGGGCGCGGCCGCCTCCAGAACGTTCACGTACAGGTTGAAGATCCGCGACTGGGCGCCAAATTCCGAATAAAGATTGTCCACGAGTTTCAGG
>JBOHXF010000543.1:0-8102 GCA_050737455.1 Opitutaceae bacterium
GTCATCGCCCGCCGAACCCGGCTTTCGACGCACTCCCTCTCCGGTCCGCGCGACGCCGCCCGCCTCGGCGGCAAGCGGCGCGCCTCCTCTGGCCGAAGTTCCCACGAGCGCTCCCGTCCCGGCGGACCGTTCAGCGACGGCATCGTGGATCGAGACCGCCGGCTTCGGCATTCGCACCTTCGTCGACTGCCTGGGCGCCGACTCTCCTTCCGACGGGTACGCCACGGCCTTCAAGGCGCTCGATACCCATCGCCGCCGCAAGGAAAAGGAAGCCGAAGCCCGCCACAAGGCGGCACGGGCCGCAGCCAAGGATTCCAAGCCCGCCGTTCGGCGGGCGCGCAAGAGCGGCTGAGCCGCTTGCCATCATCCTCCGCCGATCCCCGCATGCTCCTCCTCGTCCTCGCCTCCACCGTGGCAATCCCCCAGATGGGCGTCCGTGCGCTCGCCGCGCTCGCCTCTCCTCCCGTGGCGCGCCGGTCGCCGCAGCCCGTTCTCAAGCCGGACGCCGACGGCATCGTCGACGTGGCGGCGGCGCTGGCCGCAACCCGATCCGAGCCGGTCCCGAATCCGTTTCGGGCCCGCGTCGTCGGATCGCCGGGCACGCGCATCCTGCGCCTCGACATCTCGGGGGTGGCCTGTCCGGCGAACGACATCGATTCGAGATGCTGCATCATCGATGGCGAGCTGCGAGGCCCGGGCGAAACGATCGACGGGTTCACGGTGTCGGAGGTCGGGCTCGATTCCGTGGACCTGCGCCGCTCCGGTCTCGTCCTTCGCCTGCCCGTCGACCAGCCCATCGTCGTGCGCCTGCCCCGATGAAAGTCCTTTTCGATCGGCTGCGAAAGCGCCGCCTGGCCCGCACGCGCTTGCGGCCGACGCAGGCCGTCCTTCTCTTTCGGCAAATGGAGATGCTGCTCGGCGCGGGCATTCTTCTCTCAGACGCGCTCGCTTCGCTCGAGCAGCGGTTCCCCGATGCGCGAGCCCGGCGGATTCTCAGGCAGGTCCGGGCCGAGGTCGTCAGCGCGCGGTGCCGGCTTTCCACGGCGCTCGGGAAGTTTCCGCGCAGTTTTCCGACGGCCGTTCTCGCGGTGGTGGCCGCCGGGGAGGAGGCCGGATCGCTCGCCCTCGCGGAGCGCTTCGCCGATCTGGCCGATCGGCTCGCCTACGAGGCCTCCCATAGGCGGGAGCTGCGCCGGGCGTGCGCCTACCCTGCGGTCTCGGTGGGTCTTGCGCTCGCGCTGCTCGCCTTCCTGCTCAAGGTCACGCTGCCGCGCCTTGAAGAGCTCCTGCGGTCCCTCGGCGGCACGCTGCCTCCCCTGACGCGCGCGGTCATCGCCCTCGCCGCGTCCGCCCGCTCCGGGCTGCCGATCGCCGCCGCAGGGGCGGTCGCCGGCGCGGGCCTTCTGTTCGCGCTGCGCCGCTGGCCCGGGACCCGTCGGCCTGTCGACCGCTGGCTGCTGGGCCTTCCAATCGGCGGCCCGATCTACCGGGAGATGTCCGTCGCGCTGTTCTGCAAGATCTACCGCTCCCTCTACCTGGCCGGCCAGACCGCCCCCGAAATCCTCGAGGCCTGCGTCGCTCTGACCGGCAACGAGGGATTCCGGGCCGGGCTCCGGTGCGCCCGCGCCGAAATCGCCCAACGGGGGGCGACGCTCTCGGGCGCTTTGGAGCACACCGGCCTGTTCCCGCCGATCGCCATCCTCGCGCTGGAGACCGGCGAGCAATCCGGCCGGCTCGCCGAGGCCATGGAACGAGTCAGCGTCCATTTTCAGGCGCGGGCGAGGAACCGGCTGGAGACCGCGCTGGCCGCGCTGAATCCAGCGCTCACGCTGGCCGTCGTGGCCGGAGCCGGCGTCATCCTCATCGCCTTTTTCCAGGCCCTCTACCAGATCGTCTATGTCGCCCACTGACACTCATGCGCGCCGCCGCGCGTTCACGCTCATCGAACTGCTCGCCGTGTGCGCAGTCATCGGCATCCTCGGCGCAATCGCGGCGCCCGATGTGGGGGACCAGATCGCTCAGGCCCGGATCTCCGCCGAACGGGCCAACCTCCGGGAACTGGCCGCAGGGATCCGGGGTTCGTTCGAATCGACCGATCTCGAATCGACCAACATCGCGGCCCTGCCCGGAAGCCTGCCCTCCGGCGTGGACGCGACCGCCTTTTCGACGAGCACCGACACCACCGCGATCCCAGCCACCACGCTCGCCTCAGATTGGTTCGCGAAGCTTGCGCGGCAGCAGGGGGACAGTCCAGCGATCGGGACGCCGCCGACGTCGGCCGCTCAACCGAGGCTGGCCTCCGTCCTGATCAATCCGGACGGACGGACGCGCCTTCTGCTCGTCGGTCCGGAGAACGAGTCCGCACAGCAGCGCTTTCTCCTCGTCTCGCTCATGGCGCCGCCGGGGCCGCTGACGCTCCCCCCCCTGCCCAATCCGGGGAATTCCCAGGATCCGGGCGACCTCGCCCTGTTCGACGACACGTGGAACACGGAATGGTCGAACCCCGCGGCCCAATTGCCGCCGTCCTGGACAGCCGGGCTCGGCGCGGCCCAAGTCCAGGCCTGGCAGGGGGGCGCGGGCCTTCGCTCGAAACTCGGGCTGCTCTGCGTCGAGCGCATCGTCTGCCCGAAATATACCCTTGTCGTCGACGATACCCACCCCTCGGACAACTGCTACGTCTATTACAACCTGAACGGCGGAACAGCCGGAAGCTCGGCCGTGGTCGAGGCCGGCGCCGGCGCGTTCGTCATCGGCGGCGTCTGCCAGGGCCGCACGATCCAGGCGTACCGCGGAACCGCGCCGCCGCCGGCCGCCCAACTTTTCGCGCAGTTCATCCTGCGCGACAATTGCGAGATCACCGTGCAGGATTGATCGATTCAGTTCTCGCTCGCCGCCGGCTGTCCGGCCTGGGTCCGGATCCGGTCCAGGCGCTGCTGGATCTCCGCGATCTGGCCGTCAAGCCGCTTCTGCTCGCGCGCCCGCCCGCGACTGCCCGTGATGATATCGCCGCTCGCCGTGTACTGAATGAGGTCGGCCGGGATCGAGATCAGATGAACCAAAGCGCCCTTGTCGCGGTAGGTATCCAGGTACAGGGCCGAGAGCCGCTGGGTGAGCAGCAGCGCGTCGTTGGCGGCCTTTTCGGTCGAGGCCAGGCTCCGCTTCAGGCGCTGCGTTTCGGCCTGGGCGGAGGCGAGTTCCCGCCCGTTCGCGTTGTGCTGCGCCTGGGCAAGATCCGCGATCGCCGGCTGGAGCTTTTGGGCGGTCGCCGAGGAGATGCGGTCGATCTGCCGGTCCTCCTGCCGGGCGAGGTCGTCGGCGCTCTTGGGCGCGGGGAGCTTCGGTCTCACCCGCTGCGCAATGGCGTCCGCGAGCGCGTTCATCCGCGCCGTGTTCATCCGGACGAGTTCCTCGTCGGAGTTGAAGATCCCGCCGTTGGGGTGGCTTACCGCCTGACGGAGGATCTGGGTGGTGGCCTCGACGTCCCGCCGATTCTGGTCGATCTGCGAACGAAGCGCCTCGTTTTGTTCCTCAAGCGGGGCCAAGGCCTGTTTCTGGCTCTGGACATAACGGCTGAGCGTGACGCCGCCAACGACGCAGATCGCGGCGACGATCACGATCACCGTGAAAAGATTTTCGATGAATCTGCGCCACATGCCCTTACCGACCCGCAGGGTTTCACGCGGGTTCCCCGCCTATACGGAAGTCGGCCAACCCCAGGGAAATAGATAAGCTCCGCCGTTTCCGGCGGAGCTTGCCCGAGGTCCCCGATGATGACCGGCGACGTTCGAAAGACGGACCGTGGATCAGGACGGCGGGACCGGCATCGGCCGGTCCGACAAGGTGATTTCAACCGTGCCCCGCGCGTCTGGGCGCGCGGCCCGGAATGCGAATTCCATGGCGCTGGAATCGGGTGTCACCGACGAGCTGAAGTTCGTGCCGAAAAGCTGCGTCAGGAGGGCTCCGTTCGCGGACGGCCCGGACAGATCGTAAACGTATGCGTTCACCGGCACGGGGGAAACCACCCGAAAGTAAAGCGGCGTGTCGCGCTCGACCGCCACCACTCGCTTCGCCCCGTCCGCGCCGCCTCCAAGCGGCACCCGGTATGTGACGGGATACGAAAGGGCCGGGAGTGTCGGCGTCCGGGCGCAGCCAGACGCCAGGACGAAGGCAAGGGCGAGTCCGGCCGATCCGAAGGGGAGATGCATGCGCATGTAGCGGGGCGCGCATGGCGCGCCCTGGGAATAGTCCCGCTTCCGACTGGATCGGTTCCGGAAAGGAAGGCGGAAACGCTCGCGCGGCAGGCCGGGCTTCGGCCCGCTCAGGGCTCGCGCCGGCCGCCCTCGGCGGAGTCCCGCGCGGAGCGGGCGGATCGGGTCGCAGGGGAGAGCCGCGCCGGCGCGGGCGCCCGCATAGCGTAGGTCGGGCGGTACGCCGGAGCGGGGCCGGTTGAACCGGCGGCGCGGGCGCCGTAGGCCGGAGCGTACGGCCGCATCCCGGCCGGCGACGCGTATTTTATATTTGCATACGGCGAAGCGCGGATGAACGCCGCTCCCGCCGCCGCGTCCGCGGTGCGCTCCCGCCTCCAAGCTTCGTTGGCGGGAACGGGGCTCAGCGTCCGATGCGCGAGCGCGCCCGTGCGCGCCGCCCCCAGGCCGTCGACAGCGAGCCCGCGGCCCGCGAGCCGGTAGCCGCTGCGGACGACGCTCCGCGAATAGAACGTCACGGCGCGGGCGCGCGGGACCAGGTGGGCGCGGCAGTCCGGCTCAAAAAGCCGGTCATAAGGCGCAAAAACGAAGGCGCCGAAGCCCAGGCCGAAATCGCTGTCCCAGCAGACGCCACCCTGCCAGAGCAGGCCGATCCCTGGATAGAAGCCGACCCCCGGTGGCAGCGGCGCCCAGCCGCAGACATCGTCCGTCACGTCCTGCCGCCAGCAGACCCAGGCGGGGGCCCAAACATAACCTGGAAACCACACCCAGCCGTAGCCTGGATAGGTCATCCAACGCCCGTAATGGAAGACGCTGCTCCCCCAGGGGTAATCGGATTGCCAAAACCAGCCATCGTTCGTGTAGACCCAGCGCCCGGCATCGACGTACGGCCGCCAAACCGGATCGGAGTCCTCGACGGCGGGATGCCAGCACCAGCCGTAGCGGGGGATTCGCACCCAATCGCCGTAGGGGTAGAGCTGGGTCCAGAAGGTGCTGAAATTGGCGGCGGCAACCGCCTCGCCCGGTGGCGCCACAGCCGGCGGCGTCGATCCGCTCCCGGAGGACGCGTCAGGTGCCGTCGGCGGAGGTGCCGGCGGGGAGCTCGTGAAGATCGCCGACGAGGACGGTTCGGGCGCGGACTCCCCCGGGGCGGACGGGGAACCGGTCCGGATGAGGGCGCGGATCACGCTTTGCGACACCCCGTCTTCGGTGAGCGTGATGATCTGGTCCGCCGTGAGGCGGTAAGTCTGGCCGGAAGCCTGGATTTGCGCGAGAATGACCGGCTCGCCGACCCCCGCCCTGGCCATCCGAAGAACATCCTGAACCCCCGGAGGGAAATCCGCCGGGACGGGTGCCCCGGCCCCGGGGTCGGATTGGGCTCGCCCGGTGGCGCCGCAGCACGCGGCGACGAGAAGGACCGCTAGTGTCCGGACGAGCGGGGATTTCATGGAAGGAAAACCGAAGCGGGTACGAAAAATGCGACCCTCGTGCGGCCGGCCTGTTCCGTCAGCCGACGGCGCGTCGGGTCATCCCATGTGAAATCGGCTCGTCCGGCAATCCGCTTTACGGAATTCCGCTTGCCACCAGCCGGCGTCGTGCTCTGGTGAGCCCGCCGCCGGACCATGGGCTCCCTCCTTTGCCGCTGCGCGCTCGGGCTCGCCTGCCTTCCCTGGCCTCTCCATGCAGCCATCGATCGGGAGGCGTTGGTTTCGCGCCACGATCCGGTGCTTCGCTCCCCCGACCCCCGCGCCGAACTGTCGGTCGGCAACGGCGAATTTTGCTTCACCGTGGATGTAACGGGCGCCCAGACCTTCGGACCCGAATACGCCGCCGCGGGCGGCGCTCCTCTCGAGACCATGGCCCGCTGGGCGTGGCACTCCGATCCCAATCCTCGGGGCTACACGCTGGCCGACACCGATGAGTGGGTTGAAACCGCAGGACGGCCGGTGCCCTACCCGACCCGCGCGGACACTCCCGCCGGCCGGTGGCTCCGGCGCAACCCGGGCGACTTTCCGCTGGCCGTAATCGGCTGGGCCGACGAGAAGGGTCGCCCCCTCGCGGAGCGGGACATCGGCGGCGTCGACCAGAAGCTCGATCTGTGGAAAGGAGAGAT
The DNA here is from genome assembly GCA_050737455.1 of Opitutaceae bacterium. Taxonomy (GTDB): domain Bacteria; phylum Verrucomicrobiota; class Verrucomicrobiia; order Opitutales; family Opitutaceae; genus Palsa-1447. The sequence goes on from JBOHXF010000543.1 coordinate 6,319, forward strand.
CCGAAGCCGCTTCCGCTGGAGAGGCGTCCCGGTGGAAGTCCGCACCGCCGCTGCAATCGGAACGGACGCGGTGGCGATCTCGGCCGAATCGGCGGCGCTTGCCGATGGACGGCTGCGCCTGATGGTGGCCTTTCCCCGCGGGCACGACCCGGACGTGAAGAACGCCCCTCCGCTCGACTGGTCGCGGCCGGACACGCACCGGACGACGATCCTCTCCGCCAATTCCGGCGGCCTGCTCCTCCATCGCTCCCGCGACGATCTGCGGTACCGCGTGACCTTGAATTGGATGGACGGCACGCGCTGGTCCCGGCCGGGCCCGCACCGGTTCCTCCTGCGGGCGCCCGCCTCGGGAAGGCTCGAGGTTGTCGCCACGTTCGCCCCGCCGTACGCCCCGTCCCGGCCCGCGCCGACCTGCGCGGAGGTCCGGCGCGAAGCGGCCGCGCACTGGCGGACCTATTGGATGTCGGGCGCCGCGGTGGACTTCTCGGGCAGCGCCGATCCCCGCGCCTTCGAACTGGAGCGGAGGATCGTCCTCTCGCAGTATCTCGCGGCCATCCAGTTCGGCGGTCCGGTCCCGCCCGCGGAAACAGGCCTTACGTGCAGTTCGTGGTACGGCAAGCACAACACGGAAATGGTCTGGTGGCATGAGGCGCACTTCGCGCTGTGGGGACATCCCGAATATGTGGCCGGCGCCCTCGCCTGGTTCGAGCGGACCCTGCCCACCGCCCGGGCCACCGCCGCACGGCGGGGCCTGCCGGGGGCGCGGTGGGCGAAAATGGCGGGTCCGAACGGACGCGAAAGCCCTGGAGAGAATCCGTTCATCGCCTGGAATCAGCCGAATCCGATTTACCTTGCCGAGCTTCTTTACCGGGACCGGCCCACGGTCGCGACGCTCGATCGGTGGCGGACCGTGGTCTTCGCCACCGCCGATTGCATGGCGGCCATGCTGCAACGGGGCGCGGACGGACTCTATCACCTCGGCCCGCCCCTGTGGATCGCCCAGGAGATCTATGACCCAAGAACCAGCCGGGACCCGTGCTTCGAGCTCAGCTATTGGGCTTTCGCGCTTCGGGTCGCGCAGCGGTGGCGGCTCCGGCTGGGCCTGCCGCGGAATTCGGATTGGGACGCGCGCCTCGCACGCCTGGCCCCGCTGCCGACGCGGCGGGGACGGTATGTCGCGCTGGCCTCCCAACCGGACACCTGGGATAACCGCGCCAGCCGCCACGATCACCCTTCGTTTCTGATGGCCCTCGGTTTCCTCCCGGGAGACGGCGTCGATCCGGCGATCATGCGCCGCACCCTGGACGCGACGCTGGCGTTATGGGATTGGAAGGCGGGGATCTGGGGTTGGGATTATCCGATGATGGCCATGACAGCGACCCGCCTCGGCGAGCCCGAAAAGGCCATGGACATTTTGCTCAAAGACGGCCCGAACAATGCCTACACGGCGAGCGGCCAATGCCCGCAGGGCCCCGGGCTGCCGCTCTATCTTCCCGCCAACGGCGCCTTGCTCGCCGCGGTGGCATTGATGGTGGCCGGCTGGGACGGAGGTCCGCCGCGGCCCGGGATCCCCCGGGATGGACGTTGGCGGGTGCGCGCGGAAGGACTGCATCCCCTCCCCGCATACCCCGGGACGCCATCCGGCTAACGGCGGCGCAGCTCCAGCGTCGCCTCGCGCGTGCAGAAATTGTCGCCCTGGGAGAAGACCAGCCAGATGGAGCGGCCGTTCGGCGCCATCCATTTGGCGGGAATGTCCTCGGATTCGCCGGGCGGCACATCCCACT
>JBOHXF010000544.1:0-7237 GCA_050737455.1 Opitutaceae bacterium
TCCTGATCATCGGAAGGAACCGCCACATCCGGACCGCATCAAGCGCAGCGGCCCCGAACGCCGGGTCGGACGCGCTCAGCACAATGGGATTGTCGATCTTTCCGTCCGCCGCAATGCGGAGCCGGACGACCACGTGGCCGGTTTCCTTTGTTTTCGCGAGTTGCGCCGGATATTCCGGCATCGGCCCCACGAAAAACCGGGGCCGTTCATCGGCGACGCCCGCGATGCGCCCGCGGACCAACTTATCGAGCGCGGCGTCGCGGACGGCCTTGGACATGTCGCTGCGCAGGACCTCGCGGCCGTCGGTGAAGATATGGATTTCCTTGAGATGCTCCAGGCCGAGATGGCGGGTCAGCGGGACCTGCACCGCCACCACCTTCGGCTGATGCGGAATGAGATCGCCGACCTGCTGAAGGAACAAGGCCTTGCCGGCGTCGTTCGTGTTCATCTCGAGGACGACGAACACGTGCCGGAGCCGGTACGGGCTCATGAACCGCGCGCGGAAGTCGAATTCGTCGTTCCCGTCGAAATCGTCGTTCTCCGACTTCACAATCTTCACCGAAACGAGCACTGGCGCGTATTCGTCGACGGCGCGGAACATGAAACGGTTCGACTGCTGCGGCACGTATTTGCCGTCGCGGAACACGACCGGGGTGTTTTCGATCGCATCGCGGACCGCCGACCATCGGCCCTGTCCATCGTCGACGTACAAGGCCTGTTGGGCGCGCAATGCGGACGCCGAAAACAGAAGGGATCCGGCGAAAATGAGAGCCAGCGGATGAGGGGATTTCATGGAGGGGCGGCAAGCTGCTTGCGCGCAGGAGCACGTTCAGGTCAAGACGATTTCTCGGGTGGGTTCGCTTCCGGCTCCAGGAAGCGGCCCCAGAGGGTCCGTGCCGCCCGACCCTGACTGGCGGCTGCCGTTGGGAAGATCGGGGATCGGGGCGCGTGAAACGCGAAAATCGGACAGCTGCATTTTTGGCGGTTTCGGTCGGACGGTGGTCGCGGCCGCCCCGCTGGGCATCGCGGCGCAGCCCTTGGCTCGCCCCAAGGAAACAGCGAAGCCGCCTTATACCGGAGACCCTTCCGGGTTGCCCCGCCCTCTCGGCGCCCCCAGGGTTACGGCGCTTGGGCTACCTGAAGACCATTGTCACCTACGACTCCCCTTCCGAGGCGGAAGTGGACAAAACCTTTCTTGAATCGCACGGATTCTCGGTCTGCCTCCTGAATGCGAACACCGCGCGGAACGAGCTCGGACCCGCCTTTTGGATCCGGCTCCAGGTGAACGAGGAGCAATTCGATGCCGCGAGCCGCGTCCTGCGCGAAGCCAACCCCCAGCGCTTCGGTTCCGCGCAACGCGTGGCCGAGATCGACCGTGAGGTCAGACGGATGACGCTCGTCTTCCTGATCGCCGCCCTCGCCGCCGGCATCGTCGCCTACCTCCTCCTGCCCCGTCCGCCGCCCTCCGAGCCCGGCGGATTGGCCCGGGACTGGCGCCCCGCGGGCGCCGTGCTGGCCGGCGTGCTGGCTGGCGTCGCCTCGGCCGCCGTCCTGGCAAAACGCAGGCAGCCGTAATCGGGCCGCGCTCCGGCCGCCGCAAAGGCGGTCCGCACGTCGGCCGCCGCCCGCCTCAGCGCCTCCGGCAGCCGCCGCCGCGCGTCCGCCCCCAGGCGGGAAGAGGCGACGACATCGCCGGTCAGAACCGCTTGGAGCCGATCTCGTTGGGAGTTGGCCATCGTCACAGCGTTCATAAGCTGTAAACCGGCATTACTGCTTATCAAGGCTGTCAACTGCGCGCCGGCGGCACATATGGGTGCGACGACCGCGGCATCATCAACCGACTGTCGCGATTTGATATCGAATGACTGGTGTGGGGTCCGGGGCGCATTTGTCTCATTTATTCTCTTCGGGGTGCCGCGATCAGCCTCAACCATGGCCTCGGCATCGCCGATCCTGCCGGACTTTGGTTCGATCCGCGGACCGGGAAAACTTTCCCAGCCGCACCACACAGCCGAACCGACATCCCGAAGCCGACCAGCGAGGCTTGGCTGTTGCTTGTCCGCCGCGGAGTTCGCAATTGACCGAACCCTCTTATCGCGCGGGTTGCGTCCCTCGCGACGGGTACATCGGCTTCCCGGATTACCGATCGTCGGGCGGCACGAAGCAGTTCCGACGGCCTACCGGATCTTGAGCAGCGGTTCAGCCCGCGCCGAGCGGTCCGCTGAAAATCAAGCCCGCCGGATGGATCAGTCGCTCTCGGGCGACGGGCTGACGTGCAGAATAATGCGGCGGTAGTCGACCAGCGGAGGGGTTCCGTCGTCGTGCACGGCGAGAATGACGTGGAGATCCTTTCCCCCCGCGTCGTCGGGCACCGTGACCGTCGTGCGCTCCGCGTGCCGGTCGGCCACATCGAATTCTCCATCGTAGCCTCCCGCTTCGGGATAGGGGATCCAATGGTAGGTGAGAGAGTTGCCGTCCGGATCCGACGAACCGGCCGCCGAGAGAGCCACCGTGGCTCCGACGCGAGTGTTGACGTTGAGGATGCGCCGGGTCTTGTCGCCGTTCAGCACGGCGACCGGCTGGTGGTTGCACTCGGAATAGGGCTTCACGCACCAATCCATGCGCGCCCGGAAATCGTTTTGGAGATCGACCGCCCACCGCCGCAGCGTGTTGTCCCGGCTCACCGTGCCGTGCCACCGGTCGCATACGTTGGCGCCGTAATAGGTCGGAACCCGCCGGAAGAAATCCTGGCGCACGCCATAGCGTCCGGACCAGCAGCCCCATCCGGGATGCATCGGATCGTTCATCCCGGTCGGGATCAGATAGATGAAGGTGATGGAATCGCCCTCCTTCTGCGGGCTGTCCGTGTTGGTGGGATACAAGGCGCCGAGGGCTCCATGCCCTGTCAGCACGTCCCTTTTCAGGTCGAAGCCGCCCGCTGTCGCGGTCAGCGGCCCGAAGCGGTGGTACCAGTTGTCGCCGTCGTATTCCGGCCATTCCTTGTCGACGAAGAGCCGGAAAAGAGGATGAATGCTGGTGGTGTGGTCCCGAAAGCGGTCGGCGGAGCTCAGCAGGATCTTGTTCTTGAACTTCGCATAACCGGCGTGCCCGCGGTTGAGGAGCACGCGATCGAGCGCCCGCTGCAGGCAGCTTGGCGCGCTGCCCCAATCGGTTCCCCAGTTCAGGAACCATACGGGTCTCGGGTCTTTGGAATCCACGACGCGGATCACCAGATTCACGCCGTCCGTGGTGTTGCAGTAGCCTGCGACCGTGCGCTTCATCAGGTACTGCTCGGTGGGGTAACCCGGCGCATTCTGGTTCAGGTACGGCCAGACCTTGCCGTACGCGCGAACCAGCCGCTGCACGATGCCGAGGCCGGTGCGCTCCGGATTGAGGTTCTCGCCCGGGCGAGCTATGGGCCGGTTGGCGATGATGCCCTCCACATCGAACACGTTGGCGTACACGAGAAATCTCACGAGCGACTGCTCGTCGTCCGGATCGCCGCCGGCGTCGGTTTCGACGATGACGCGCGGCTTCACCTGTGCCAGCGCGGGAGCCGCGCAGCCGAATGCAACAAGGAGCAAGGCCAGCCAATGCTTTTTCATAGGGTTTTGGGCGGATGCGAGACCGCGGCTCTGATGAGCCGGAGGAAGACCCCCGGGGGCCGCGGACTCGCGGGCATGTTCCCGAAGTTGGTGTCGTTCCAGGACACCACGATATCCAGGGAAGGGATGACGGCCAGGCCGCGGAGGCCGTTCTGGTGGCCAAGGGCCGTGAAAGCGTCCGTCGGCGCTCCGGGGAAGTACCGGTGGCCCGATGCGTCAACGCCGTTGATCCACCAACACCAGCTATCGCTGCCGTCGGAGTTGCACTCGTCGTCGGGCTTGACGGTCGCTCCCATCGTCCTTTGTCCGGGAATCATTTCGGCGGCCCGGTCGGTCGTGCGCGGGAGGTCCCTTGCTACAGGATCGGACACGATCATGCGGACGTGCTCGGGCGACAGCAGTTGCTGATTCCCCCACCTTCCGCCGCGCAGGTAAAGCAGGCCGAATCGGGCGAAATCCCGCGGGGAGATCGCCACGCGCCCGGCGCGGTTATGCACCCCGAACGCCATGAGCGTCGGATCGTCCTGGCACTGCAGCGGCCGGGTGAGCAGCGGCTTCAGCACGCGATCATCGACCGTTTCGAAACTCGCTCCGTAGATCTTGCCGAACAGCACGTCCCAGAAGAGGGCCATCTGGTAGTCGTTGTAGTCGTAAGCGGTGCCGGGCGATTCGCTCACCCCGTAACACGAGGTCTGGTTCGCAAGTTCGCGAAGCGTGATGGCCTTGTCCTTGTAATCGAGATCCGGATCGATGTCGGCCAAACGAGGTTCGTAGTTCACCGCTCGGACATCGAGACTCGGGATCCATCCAGCCTCCAAGGCCTTGAACAGAAAATAGCTGTAGAACACCTTGGCGGCCGACGCTATGTCCCCTCGCGCGGTCGGGTCCCCCCAGGTGTAGACCATGCGTCCGTACCGGACCACGCATCCCCTCCCCCCCGCGTAGGCCGCGGCCTTGTCCAGCGCCGCCGTCGAAAGGCCGACATCCTCGGGCCGGGCCGTCGCCCAGCTCTTCCCGGGCCAAACCACGCTGATTCCAGGCGGGACGAAGGGCCTCGGCCGGACATGCAATATGATCCGGCGGTAGGCGCAAAGCGGCGGCGAGCCATTATCGCCCACCCTCAGGATCACATGCAGGTCGTGCCCGGCCGCATCCTGGGGAACGTTGACCGTCGCATCGGCGCCATGGGCGTTCTCGACGGAAAATTCACCCCGGTATCCGCCCGCCTCCGCGTAGGGTATCCAATGGTACATGATCGCATTGCCGTCCGGGTCGGACGATCCGTCGGCCGACAGATGAACGGCGGCGCCGGCCTCCGTGTCGAGATTCAGGATGTTGCGGGTCCTGTCGCCATCGAGCACCGCGACCGGAGGATGATTGCATTCGGAGTACGGTTTCACGCACCAGTCCAAACGCGCTCGAAAGTCGTTTTGGATGTCTGCGGCCCAGCGCCGGAGCGTATTGGGCCGGTTCGTCGTGCCCCGCCACGTGTCGGAAACGATCCCGGCGTAGTAATTGCCCGTAAGATCCCGGTAGGCGGGATTGGGCCCGTAGCGTCCCGACCACGAGCCCCACTCCGGGTGCATCGGATCGTTCATCCCGGTCGGAATGAGATATACGAAGGAGGGGGCGTCTCCCTCCTTCTGCGGAATCATGGTGTTCGTGGGGTACAGGGCGCCGAGCGCGCCGTGGCCCGTGAGCAGGTCACGTTCGAGATCGAATCCGCCGGCATGGGCGACCAGCTCGGGCCAGTACATGTGCCAGGAACCATTCGCCGATCGGATGGTGGGCGAGACCCAAAGTCGGAAGAGGGGCCGGACCTTTGTCGTGTGCTCTCCGAACCGGTCATCCGAGCACAGCAGAAACTTGTTTTTGAATTTGGCGTAGCCGGCCGGTCCGCGGTCCCGACGGACCCGGTTGAGCGCCCTCTTGAGATTGCTGGGATCGCTTCCCCAATCGGTGCCCCAATTCTCGAACCAGATCGGCCGCGGGTCGGGGGCGTCGGCCGCCGCGATGATGAGGTTCACGGCGTCCTCCGATTCCAAATACCCGCACACCGTGCGCTTCCACAGATACTGTTCCGTCGGGTACCCGGGCGCGTTCCGGCTGAGCATGGGATACACTTTCCCGTACGCTTTCACCTCCCGCCGCACGATGCCGAGTCCGGTCCGCTCCGGATTGAGGTTTTCGCCGTCCCTGGCCTTCGGCCGGTTGGCGATGATGCCCTCGACGTCCCATTCGTTCGTGTACAGCAGAAAGCGCACGAGGGACTGCTCGTCGTCCGGGTCGCCGCCCGCGTCCGTCTCGATGATCACCCGTTGCTTGAGCTGGGCAAGGAGAGGATTGCCGGCGATGAACGCCATCAAGGCCCAAAAGGCCAGTCTCCAAGCTCGGCGAGAATTCCGGCGGGCACGAGGTTCTGAGTTCATTAAGATCGCTCCGCATTGACCCGCGTCCGACCGCGAGGCGAGCGCGCAGGCATGGGGTCCGAGCCCTCGCTCGCCGGAAGTTGGCGCCGGCGCGCGCAGGCCTCAAGGCTGGAAAGAAGATCGTTCACCGGAGGACGTGCGGTCGTCGCTGATTCATTTACCTCGGAAGGCCGAGCGTCGGCCACACAACCGGGTGCTCGAGTCCGAGCAGGAACACCAAAGCATGATCACTTATCGGAAAAAGATGATCTGCCTGCCCCAAGAAAATCCGCTCACGCCCTCACGGTGCGGGCGCCCTCCGGCGCGTGAATGCAGTCGCCGGATCCGGGGCATGGAGGGTCCGTTTAGCCAAGGTTTTGCCAATGGCTGCTACGTAGCGTGCGATTCGAATTTTGTGGTTCTTCGCTGATTTCAGTGGAATGAAAACCGCTTATGAGGCGTAAGCGACCGCCGGACCACATGGTAGTCGCCGGAAGCGGGAGGTGGTACGGTCGTGTCGATGAACACGACCACGAATGGAAACAGCACGGCGCGTATTTTGTGACGTTGGGAATCTGGAAGAGAGGAACGACCGTTGTGTACGAGCCATAGCCTTGCGCCGATAAACCAGTGTCTTCTCCGAATGTGAACCCGTGTTCTTCAAACATCTGCGTGCCGTTCGGCCCCCCGCCTGATGGCGCAAAAGAGCTGTCAAATGTGCCTCCGACGATATACCCACCGGAAACGCTAAAATCGGCGGAGAACGATTTGTAGTTGTCGATATTTTGGGCGTTCGAAATGCCGACAAATAGACCAATACCTTCGTTGGCTCCAATACCCCCTCCGCCGCTATTCGTCTGAAACAGACCGACCTGACCATTACTGTCGATCACCAAGCCTGTCGTCTGAGATATGGATGCAACTGCGGTGCCGCTTTGGTTGTAGCCGATTGCCAACGTGCCGTAGCCGCCGACGAAGCCCGAAGAATTCGGACCGTAGCCGGCTATGTACATCATGGCCTGAGTGTACGGGCTGGTGCTCGTTGCGCTGTTTGGGGCTACAGCGCAGCCCGGCACGAAAACGAAGACGTAGGTCGCGCTTTCCTGATGCGTTTCCGTGAGTTGCAGCAGCGACTCCGGGCGCGTTTCAGGGCGATGCAGCCAAAAAATCCCAGGTGCGGTTTTTGACCGCGCAATGGGTTTTCCCGGGCGTGCGGTCTGGCGG
>JBOHXF010000545.1:0-7075 GCA_050737455.1 Opitutaceae bacterium
CATCCGCACATCGAGGAAAATCAGATCGGGCGCGGGCCCCCCCCGCAAAAGCTCGATCCCCGGCTCGCCGCCGGCGGCCTCAGCCACCTGGTAACCGCGGCTGGAAAGCACCCGGGAGAGCGAATAGCGGATTTCCGCGTCATCGTCGATCACGAGGATCGTGGGCGGCCTGGCGCGTGGGTCGGACATGGCGAAAAGCCCGAGCCTATCCCCGGCCGCCGCCGGGGCAAACTGGATGCTGGCGAATTGGCACAGCCCGCACTATTTTGAGGCGATGCTCCGTTGGTCAATCAAACTGTTCCGGGTCCGCGGGATTCAGCTTTCGCTTCATTCGAGCTTCGTCCTGCTGATAGCCTATTACGGCTACGCGGGTTACGAAGAGGCGCGCATGCCGGGCCTCTGCTGGGCGATCGCCCTGCTTTTGGCGTTCTTCAGTTGCGTCGTGCTGCACGAGCTCGGCCACTCCCTCACCGCCCGCCGCTTCGGCGTGGGGGTCCGGCGGATTCTGCTCATGCCGATCGGAGGCATGGCCGAATTCGATTCGATCCCGCGCGAACCTAGAAAGGAGCTCCTGATCACCGTGGCCGGTCCGGCGGTCAACTTCGTCATCGCCGGCCTGCTTTGGGCCGCTCTCAGCGGATTGCGAGCCACGGTCGACGTAAGCGACGTCCCGGCCAACTTGCGCCAGTTCTTCTGGACCCTCGCCTACATCAACCTCGGCCTCGGCGTCTTCAACCTGATCCCCGTCTTCCCGATGGACGGCGGCCGAATCCTGCGCGCCGTCCTGGCCTGGCGCATGAACTACGTGCGGGCGACCTTCTGGGCCGTGACCATCGCCAAGATCCTGGCCTGCGCGGCGGTCCTGGGCGTGATCCTTGGTTTTTTCTGGGGCGCGATCCCGGAATTCAATGCCTGGCTCTACGGCATCCTCTTCCTGTTCATCTTCACCGTCGGAGAGATGGAATACCGGGCGGTCCGCATGCGGGACCGCCAGGAAGCGGAACTGGCGCAATGGGCGGCGAGAATGGCCGCGGCCAGGGCGGCGGCCGGGTATCCTCCGCATCCCGGGGTTTCCTTTCCCAACGAACCGCCCCTATTGGGACGCAACTGACCGCCGCGGGCATCAGGCGACGGGATGATCTAGAATCCGCCCGGTTTCGCGTTCCGGTTGCATTTTCCTTCTCTCGCGAGCCCGGATGGCACTCGGCAGATTGCCCAAAGTCTCCCGATGAATTGCAGGGTTCCGGCCCGGGGCGCATCGGCCAAGTATCCTCTTGCTAGCGCGTCCCGCGCTGCAAAGCGTTCCGGGGTGACGCCTCGTCGTTTTACGGAACTTTTTGCCGGTCCATTGTGACGGTTTCGGGCCCTGAATCCGTTCCACTGGCGCGCAGGCGCCGACCGATCCGCCAACTGCGCTGGTGGATCGGCGGGATGCTTTTTGCCTCCACGGTCATCAACTATGTCGACCGGCAGACCCTTTCGGCCCTGGCGCCGTTCCTCAAACACGAGTATCGTTGGACCAACGCCGACTACGCGTTCCTGGTGATCGCGTTCCGCGCCGCCTATTCGATCGGGCAGGCAATATGGGGAAGGATCGTGGACCGGCTGGGAACCCGCCTCGGCCTGAGCATCACGGTGACCCTGTATTCCCTGGTGGCGATCCTGACCTCGCTGGCCACCGGCCTCCGAAGCCTCGCCGGGTTTCGCTTTTTGCTGGGACTCGCGGAATCGGCCAACTGGCCCGCGGCCACGAAAGCCGTGTCAGAGTGGTTTCCGAAGCAGGAACGAGGCTTGGCTGTCGCGTTCTTCGACAGCGGCTCGTCCATCGGCGCGGCCCTCGCGCCGTCGTTCGTCATCTGGCTTTACGCCCGCTTCGGCGATTGGCGCCCCGCTTTCGTGGCCACGGGGCTGCTGGGCCTGCTCTGGCTCGCCGCGTGGCGCGTGTTCTACCATTCGCCGGAGCAGCATCCGCGGCTGTCGGGGGCGGAGCGCGAGGTGATTCTCAAGGACCGCGCCAGCGCGGCCGACGAGCCCGCCGGCTCCGACGATGCCGGTCCCACGTGGGCCGGGCTCCTGCGGTTCCCCCAAACCTGGGGCATCATTGTCGCGCGCTCGTTCACGGACCCCGTGTGGTATTTCATCGCCGACTGGTTCATGATCTTCCTCGTCGCGAAGGGTTTCAAGCCCCAGGACACCCTGACGGCCTTCTGGATTCCCTTCGTGGCGGCGGACCTCGGAAATTTCGCCGGAGGCGGCTTCTCCAGTTGGCTGATCCGCTGCGGCTGGCCGGTGGGCCGGGCCCGCAAAATCGTCGTGGCCTTCGGCGCCGCAGGGATGCTGCTGCTGATCCCGGCGGTGTTCGCAACGAGGCTTTTTGCGATCGCCGGCCTGTTTGGGCTCGCCACCTTCTCGTACGCCACGTTTTCGACGATGGCTCTCGTACTGCCCTCCGATCTATTTCACAGCCGCAGCGTGGCCACCGTGAGCGGAATGAGCGGCACGGCCGCCAGCGGACTCACGGTGCTGTCCACCTTCGTTATCGGCTGGGTGACCGACCGCTACTCGTTCGCGCCGATTCTCGCCGCCTCCAGCCTGGTGCCGGTCGTCGGCGCGGCTCTGGTGTTCCTTCTCATCCGCAACACCGCGGCGAGCGGCCGCGGCGTGGTCCGGCGGATCTGACGGGCTGATGGGGCCTCCCCTCCCAGTCTGTCACTCCATAGGACGAATCTCCACCGGATCGCGGCAGCGAATGTGGCCGGCGGCACGCGGCGCGGTTCGGCGGATCCGACGGCGCACATAAGCCCTCACACGGTCGGGTTTTACCCCATGGCGGGGCCGCCCCCGCCGATGCAAATTTGCGGTGGATTTTGAACCCCGCCGACTCCAGCCCAACTCCAGCGAAAACGGTTCTCTCGAGCAGGGCGGCATCCGATGCGGCAACGAACAACAATGAAATGTCATTCACGGGGCTCGGCGCCCGGCGGGAAGAGAAGCCGGGAGGCGGCGAAGGCCGCCCGCCCAGCGGACATCGCGCGCCCATCCGGCGACTCCTCCAAGCGGAGCCAAAGGCCGCCTCGGATGCCGCGGTGGTTTCGTGCGATAAGAAACCATTCGCTAACGATCGTCCTGTTCGCCCTCTTCGTCATCTGCCTTTTCGCGCAGAGCTTTGCCGGTTGGCGGTTGCAAAACGAGACTTTGGCGGCCCATGGGCGGGCTTTGATCGGTTATTGGCGTAATCTGACCACCGGCCCCTTTCTGGAGGGGCTGGCGTCCAACTGGCAGGCCGCGTTTCTGCAACTGGCCTCGCTGATCGTGTTGAGCAGCTTCTTCTTTCAGCGCGGCGCGCCGCATTCCCGCGATCCGCTGAATGGGAAGGACCGGCAAAGGTTGCGCCGAGACGCGAGGCGGTTCTCCTGGTTCTACCGGCATTCGCTGTTCCTGGTGTTTCTGCTCCTCTTCGTCCTGATGCTGGCGCTGCACATCGTGGCCGGCGCGGACGTTTACAACCAGGATCGCGTGCTCATGGGAAAAGCCCGGATCTCCATCGGGGCCTTTCTGCTCTCGGCCAGATTCTGGTCCTCAACCCTGCAAACGTGGCAGGCGGAATATCTGGCGATCGCCGTCTTTGTCATGCTGAGCGTCTTTCTGCGCCAACAGGACTCGGCGGAATCGAAGCCGGTCGAATCCCGCGACCAGAGCACCGGCAAGGCCAACGATTAGGACGCGACCAACGAGTCAGATTTGCGCCCATTCGACTGGCGCTTTCCCGCCCTCACGCATCTGCTTCGGGCGCCGCCGACGCCCCGTGGCCGTGCCGGTCGAGCAAGGCCGCCACCGCCCCGAAATGGCCCGGCGCGTGGCTGAGGAGCCGGCGCATGCCTGACGCCGGCGAGCGATCCGTCCCTAATTTCAACGTGTCCCCTCCGCGGCCACGGCTTGACCGGGTGAAGCGTTCGCTCACACTTCGGCATCCGCTCTCCAGTCCGCGCTTCAGCCATGGTATGGGTCGTCGCGACGACGATTTCGATCGCGTCCATTTCCGTGCTTTCGGCACGCCTTCCGGAGCATGTCGCCACGCATTTCAGCCTAGGCGGCGCGGTGAACCGGTGGACAGATCGGACCACGTACGAGGCGTCGCTTCTCGCCACGGTCCTCATCGCGGCCGGATTTCCGCCGGCGCTGTGCTATTGCATCCGATTCGTTTCGCCCACGACGCTCAATGTGCCGCGCAGGGAATATTGGCGCTCCCCCGAACATTTTCCCGCAGCCTGCGCCTACATTTACGGGCACTCGCTCTGGCTCGGCGCGGTCCTCGCGGCTTGGGCGGCGGGGCTCAACCTGCTGGTGGTCGCGGCGAACACGTTTTTCCCTCGCCGCCTCTCCGGATTCGGCATCATCGGGCTCACCGGGGCCCTGCTGCTCGCCTCGGCGGTCTGGATCGCGCAGGTCGTTCGTTTCTTCAAAAGAGCCTCAACCGCCGCACCGTGCCGAGCTCACCCATGAACCTTGCGACAAACCGCGCCGCGCCAGCGATCGCGACCGTCCTAGCAGCCGCCGCGCTGCTCTTCGGATCCGGCACGGCTGCGCTCGCGTCGGCTGCGGGCGGCATCGTGATCGGCGCAAAGGTGACGATCCTGGAGAATCCGCACGAGAACGGCCCCGTCCGGCTGGCGACGGAGGACTTGCAAAATGATTTCGCGGCGGTGCTCGGCGTCAGGCCGCCCATCGTCGCCAACGCGGCCGAGGCCGGCCCGGTAACGATCATGATCGGCGAGGAATCCGAGATTCCCGCGGCCCTGCGCCCGGCCGGAGCCACCGCGCCGGAAAGCTTCTCGATCTCGGTGCAGAAGACCCGCGGCGGGCGCGCGGTGGTGCTTTCCGGGCCCGACATGCGCGGCACGATGTACGCCGTCTACCAGTTCTCGCAGGACTATCTTGGCGTCGACCCGATGTATTACTGGACCGACCGGGAGCCGCCGAAGCGCGGCAGCATCGCTCTGCCGGCATCGCTGTCGCGGGTCTTTCCGCCGCCGCGCTTCAAATACCGCGGCTTTTTCATCAACGACGAGGACCTGCTGACCGGCTGGGCGCCCGGCGAGAAAACCGATCACTCGGGCATTTCGCTCAAGGTGATGAACAAGATCTACGAGACTATTCTGCGCCTCAAAGGCAATTTGGTGGTGCCGGGGACCTGGATCTTTCCCGACGATCCGCAGGTGAAGCTGGTCGGCGAGCGCGGCCTGATCGTGACCCAGCACCACGCCAGCCCGCTCGGGGTCAACGTGGCCCGCTGGCCGGCCGGCGTGCCCTACAATTATTCCACGCATCCAGAGATCCTCGAGCGCGCCTGGAGGGATGCGGTGGCCGCCTACGATCCGCATCAGGAGATCCTGTGGTCGGTCGGCCTCCGCGGCCTCTCCGATACATCCTATGCCACGATGGACCCGAGCGTGGTCGGCAACGACCGGCGGCTCGGCCTGCTCATCAGCAAGGCGATTGCCGCGCAGATCACGATCGTGCGCGCGGTCCGCCCCGGCGCCCGCTTCGTCACCGATTTCTGGCGGGAGGGCGCGCGGCTGGTTCACGAAGGATATCTCAGGATTCCTCCCGGGGTCATCCACGTCTGGGCCGATACGGGTTACGGCATCCCGCAGGACGGCGGCATGGTGGCCCCCGGCGAAGGCGTTTACTACCATGTCATGATGTACAACGGCCGCGCCAATCAGCTTTCGGAGCTCGTGCCGGTCAGTCGCATCTATTCGCAGCTCGGCCGCTACATCACGGCCGGCGCCACAGCGTATCTCCTGCTCAATACCAGCGACATCCGTCCGGCGGCGATGACCGCGAAGGCGGTGATGGATGTCGCCTGGGGCGGCGTTCCGGCAGGCGGCGCCGAAGGCTATTACCGGGACTGGTCGACTCGCGAATTCGGCGCGCCGGCCGCTGACGCGGTGGCCCGCGTGTACCGGGAATATTTCAAGGCGCCGGCCGTCGGCGCCGCGGGCCGGCGCTATGGCGACCAGCTCTACTACGCCGAAGCGCGGCAGATGCTGCTCACCGCCATGGTGAGCGCGCCCTATTACGATATTCCGAGCCAGAGTCCGCAATGGACGCCGCCGCGCATTCTCGGCGTCGAAACGCACCGGCATGCCTTCTTCCATTTTGACCGGCGCACTCTGCTGGAAACCGCCCACCGGGAGATCAATCAGTGCGGCGAAGCGCAGGCGCGCTGGGACGCCGTTTGGAAGGACGCGCTCGCGGCCCAACCGCTGGTCCAACCCGCGCGCCGGAGCTATTACGAAGCCGAGTTGCTCACGATGATCGCGGTCAACCGTGACGGCAATCGCATCCTCCAACTTGTGTCCCAGGCCGTCGCCGCCTTCGATGCGGGGGATCGAGCAAGGGCGCTCGAAGCGGCCAAAGCCACTCTGCCGGCGTTCGACGAAATCGCCCGACTCGAAAAGGAGGCGGAGTACGGGAAATGGAAGCATTGGTATCGCGGCGAATGGCTCGACGGCATCCGCCACACCCGCGCGTTGGTCGAGGATTTCATCCGCTACGTGGACCACCCGATGATGACCCTGCCGCCGCCGGTGCTATCGGACAGCTGGCAGGGCTACTACCACATCCTGCACTACGAAGGCGACCGGACCGTCAACGTGCGCTGATTCGCCGCGCGCCATCAAAGCCGGTCATTCAATCTGCAGCAGGCCTACGACGTTGAGCGTGCAAAAGCCGGGTCTAGGTCTGGTCTAGATCGGCGCCTACTGCGTGAGGTTGAACCGTTAGCCGCAGCTTGACGGTTGAAACGGGATGGATCCAATGGCTGGAGACAACGTCCGCCGAGTGGAAGGCTTGACTGTAGGCCCTAAGCGGGTATCCCTTTTTTAATGAAAAAGGCATACACAATCAAGGAAGCCCAGCGCGGAATAGCGGCTTTGGTGCGCACGGCCGAACGGGGTGAGGTTGCTACCATAACGCGCCATGAACGCGCGGTCGCTTACGTGATTGGAGCGGAACGCCTGGCTGCAATCGCTGAAACAATGGAAATCCTTGCCAATCCCGAGGCCATGCA
>JBOHXF010000546.1:0-3157 GCA_050737455.1 Opitutaceae bacterium
CGAGGAGGACGCGTAGATGTCTCACGTCGGGATCTCAACCTGCAAACGGAACCCGCCCCCGGCGGCGTTCTCGGCCCGGACCCGGCCGCCGAGCGCCTCGATGCGTTCGCGAACTCCGGAGAGGCCATTCCCGGAGGCGATCGTTGCGGCGCCGCGACCGTCGTCAGTGACATCGAGGCGGAGGCGGTCGCGGTCGCGGTAATCCAGCCGTACGGTCGCCCTTTGCGCGCGGGCGTGTTTGCGCATGTTGGTGAGGCCCTCCTGGGCGCAGCGGACCAGGGCGTGCTCGGAGGCGGCCGATAACCGTCGCGGCGTCCCCAAAATCTCCACCGCGACGGCCGCCCCCCAGCCGCCTGCCGCCGCCGCCAGGGCGTTCAGGCGCGCCTCGATCGGAAGCGGTGCCGCCCCGGCCTTGAGCATTTCGACGGATTGGCGCACCTCCAGGAGCGCCTCGCGGGCAAGCTCGCGCGCTTGGGCGACGGCAGTGAGCGCTCGATGCGGATCGGCGGCGTGGATCGTCTCCGCGCCCTGAAGCTGGACATGCAGGGTCGTAAGGTAATGGCCCAGGGTGTCGTGGATTTCGCGGGCCACTCGGTTGCGTTCCCGTACGACCGCCAGGCGCTCGACCTCCGCGGAGAGGGCTTCGGCCCGCGCGCGCGCGGCATTGGCCTTCACCGCCAGCAGAGTGAACATGAAGACGAATCCGAAGCCGGGCAACATCCCGACCGCCCAACGTTCCGCGGCCGGGAGTCCGTAGAAGTGGTCCTCGATGGCGAGGACGAGGCCGTAAAGAATCGCACTGCCGCAGGTCGCCGCGGCGGCAGGGAGCAAGCCGATCGTCGCGCCGAGGAGGGGATAGACGCAGAGGGCAAGTTCGCCGTGAAGGCGGCCCGTCCAAAGTATCCCCGCGAGCAGGGCGCTTTGGGTGCCAAAATAAAGGAGTTTTCCCACCGCGCCGGACTCCGTGCAGACGGAAACAAAATCCATCAGGCCCAGGAGCGCGAAGGCGATGCCCAGACCCAGGCAGGCTGCGCCCCGGCTGCTGTCGAGACGGATGGCGTGCTCACAGAATGAGCACCCATAGGCGAGAATGACCGTGCCGCTGAAGACGAGAGCGGGGGCGTAGCCCCAAGCGGATTGGGAGCGGCGCAACCGGATGAAGTAGGGCAGGCGCATGGCGGGGGTGAGGTTAGCGGGACATCGGCGGGGGCGCATGTGCCGAAAGTCATGGGCCAGGCCGAAATTCGATGCGGGAGTCGCTGCGCCCGCAAGGGATTTGCCTGCCCCTTGGACGGAACGATTGACGAGATAGATTCCGATGAATGCACTGACCCGCAATGAACGTCCTTAGGTGGCTGATCGTCGGTCTGTGGGCCGTATTCTTTGTCAGCTGGGCCGTCATGGCTCGGGGCGCCAAGCGCAACGTCGGCTCGCGCCGCTGGGGGCCGGAGGTCGGGATTCGGGCGGCGATCCTTGTCATCGTCATATTGTTGCTGCGGATGTCCTCCATCAGGCACGCGCTGGCTCATTCCCAGGCGACCGTGCTCTCCGCAGGAATCAGCGGCCTTATCCTATGCCTCGCGGGCATGGGCCTCGCCATCTGGGCGCGGATATGTCTCGGAAGGAGCTGGGGCATGCCTGGGTCGCGCAAGGAGCATCCGGAGCTTGTCACGATGGGCCCCTATGCCCGTGTGCGCAATCCGATCTACGCCGGCATGCTCCTCGCGATGCTGGGATCCGCCATCGGCGAGAGCGGGGTTTGGTATGTTCCGCTCGTCCTATTCGGAATCTACTTCTTCTGGAGCGCCCGCGCCGAGGAGAAGCTCAAGCAGCAGGAGTTCCCGCGGGAGTACGAAGGCTACCGGCAGAGGACGAAGATGTTCATTCCCTTTGTCGTTTGAACGAGACACAACACGGGGATCCTCCATAGCCGCCCGCCGGGACCGGTCCAATTACGCGAGGCGGGCTTCCAGGAGGCCTTGGGCCCCGGCTCCGGGTCGCTTCCATGGGTGCCCGTGGGCCGGCTTGCGCAGGCCCGATCCTTGGGCCACAACCGGCTGCCATGGCCGTATTTGAAATGTCCCTTCCGGAGTTGCGGGATTACCGCGGCACCAATCCCCGTCCGTCCGATTTCGACGCCTATTGGGATCGCTCCATCGAGGAAATGCGCACCCTGGACGCGCGCGTCGAGCTGCGCCCCTCCGCGGAGATCGCGCCGGCCGCCGCGGAGTGCTTCGACCTGTGGTTTGACGGGGTGGGCGGCGCCCGGGTCTATGCCAAGTATCTTCGTCCCCGCGGCGCCCGTTCAGGCAAGCGCCCGGCGATCCTCTTTTTCCACGGCTATTCGATGAACAGCGGCGACTGGACCGACAACCTCGCCTGGGTGAGCCAGGGATTCTGCGTCGCCGCGCTCGATTGCCGCGGGCAGGGAGGCCGCTCGGACGACCCCGGCGGGGTGCGCGGCACCACGCTCCGGGGCCACATCATCCGCGGCTTGGACGATCCCGATCCGAAGAAGCTGCTCTTCCGCTCCATCTTCCTCGATACGGCGCAGCTCGCGCGCATCGTGATGGGCTTCGCGGAGGTCGATCCCGATCGGGTCGGCGCGGCCGGCGCGTCCCAGGGCGGCGCTTTGACCCTGGCATGCGCGGCGCTCGAACCGCGGATCCGCCGCGCCGCGCCGGTCTACCCGTTCCTTTGCGACTATCGCCGGGTGTGGGACATGGATCTGACCGAGGGCGCGTATGAAGAGCTGCAGTACTACTTCCGCCGCCTCGATCCCCGCCACGAGCGGGAGGAAGCCGTGTTCGGCAAGCTCGGCTACATCGATTGCCAGCACCTCGCGCCCCGCATCCGCGCCGAGGTGCTCATGTTCACCGGCCTCATGGACCGGATCTGCCCGCCTTCGACCCAGTTCTCGGCGTACAACAAGATCCCTTCCAAAAAGGATATGGTCCTCTATCCCGACTTCGGCCACGAGAATCTTCCCGGCCAGGGCGACCTGATGTTCAACTTCCTGGCGGGCCTGTAACCGGGCCGGCGCCGCCTCTTGCTTTGAGGAAGTGCGGAGTGTATTCCGCGCGCGGCCGATCAGCGAAAGAGCTTCAGGTCAAGGGCGCGCGCCATCGCGCGGTAGCCGGCGTCGTTGGGGTGCAGG
>JBOHXF010000547.1:0-4414 GCA_050737455.1 Opitutaceae bacterium
CAGCTCGCCTTGGCGGGCGCCGCCGGCCGACGGAGCGGGCTTCCCGAATTTCCCTGAGAGCGGATCCGACCCTCATGCGCGTTCTGCACATCCTTCGAAAATACGACCCGGCGGAGTGGGGCGGCACCGAGACGGCGATCCGACAGCTCACGGCGGGCCTCGCTCACGCGGGGGTGGAGTCGGTCGTCTACGCGCCGCGGCTCGCGCGCGCCTCCGCCCGGGAACCCGCCGGCGACTGCGAAGTGAGGCGCTTTCGGGCGTATCTCCCCGTCTGGGGGCTCGGGCGCGAGAGACGGCGGAACCTGGTTGCGGTGGGAGGCAATCTTATCTCCTTCGAGCTCATCCGTTCGCTCTGGCGGGAGAAGCGGGCGTCCATCATTCATGCCCACACCCTCGGCCGGCTGGGCGCCACCGGCCTCGCGATCGCCCGCCGGCGCGGGCTGCCCTTTGTCCTCACCGTGCACGGTGGCCTTTACGACCTTCCTGATGCGTTGCGGCGGGACTTCACCGAAAGCGGCGCCGAGGGGTGGGACTGGGGCCAGGCATTCGGGCTGCTGGTCCGCTCTCGCAACCTGGTGGGCGAGGCGGATGCGGTGATCACCTGCAATCCCCGGGAGGCGGAACTCATTCGCGAGCGCCATCCTGGGCTGCGCGTGCTGGTCCAGCCCCACGGCGTCCCGCTTGCGCGTTTCGCCGGTGACGCAAGGCCGGCGGCCAGGGCCGCCTTTCCGGAGATCGCCGGGCGGCGACTGCTGCTGATGCCGGGCCGCATCGATCCCGTGAAAAATCAGATGTGGGTGCTCGAGCAGGCGGCGGCGCTTAGGTCGCGCCATCCGGACGTGCTTATCCTGATGGTCGGAGCCTGCACCGACCGAGGCTACGAGCGCCGCCTGAAGGAGAGGCTCGCGGCGCTCGGGCTCTCCGGGCACGTCCTTATGGCCGGCCGGCTGCCGCCGGCCGATCTCCGGCTCGTGGGGCTCCTGCAGGAGGCTCGCGCCGTGCTCCTGCCTTCGGTGTCGGAGACCTTCGGGCTTGTCATCCTGGAAGCGTGGGCCGCGGGCACGCCGACGATCGCCAGCCGCACTTCCGGCGCGGTTTCGCTGATCGACACCAAGCGCGACGGCTGGCTCTTCAGTCTCGACAAGCCGGAGGAATTCCACCGCGCGATCGACGAGGCGCTGGCGGGGCCCGATGCACGGGACCGCCGCGGCGAGGCGGGACGGGCGCGGGTGGCATCGGAGTTCGACGCCCAAGTCCTGGCCCTGCGCATCCGGGGCATGTACGAGGAACTGGAGGCGCTCCGGACATGCGCTACGTGATCGTTCGCGACGACGACACCTGCGCCGCCACCCCGGTCGACTGCCTGGAAAGGCTCTACCGGCCTTTCCTCGACGCCGGGCTGCCGGTGAATCTCGCGGTCATTCCGGAGGTGCGCACGACGGTTCGCGTCCCCAGCGGACGGCGCGAGGGATTTCTCACCGCGGGGCGGCTGGTTCCCGGCGCGGTGGCGCCGATCGCGCACAATCGCGAGCTCGTGGATTTTTTGCGGCATGAGCCCGGCTTTCATGTGGTGCAGCACGGCTGCCACCACGACTACCTCGAATTCGACCGGCTTGATGCCTCCGAGATCGGCCGCCGTCTGGAGCTCGGCGGCCGCCGGCTTCGTGAAGCGGGCCTGGATCCCGGCGGGACGTTCGTGGCGCCCTACGACCGGCTTTCCCGCGAAGCCTTTTTCCAGGTCTCGAGGCGATTTCGGGTGCTTTCCACGGGGTGGTTCGAGGGTCGCCGCCTCCCTGTTCGGTGGTGGCCCCCCTATTTGGCCACCAAAATGCGCCGCCGGCCCCATTGGAAGGCGGGAGGCACCTTTCTGCTCAGCCATCCGGGCTGCCTCCTTTCTTTTCACCACGCCTATGGCGGCATGGAGGAGCGGGTCGCCCGCGCGGTGGGAGAGCGCAATTTGACCGTGCTGGTGACCCACTGGTGGGAGTACTTCAGGGACGGCGCCCCCGATTCGGACTTCATCTCCATCCTGCACCGGGTCGCGCGCTGGCTGGCCGCCCAGCGGGACATCCGCGTGACGACATTCTCGGCCGTCGCGGCGGGCCGGGTGCCGCTCAACTGACGGTCAGGTTCGGCGAGAGGTGGGCCGTGGGCCGGCGCTCGCGGGCCGCTTCGCGGGCCTGGGCCAGCATGAGTCCGTACATGTGCGGGATGGCCGTCAGATCGGCCGGCACATCCGCGGTGTTGGTCAGCAGGGCGGCATAGCTTTGCGGCGCATCGGGATGGTACCCGTGCATCCCGCGCATCGGGCGGGCGCCCATGTCGCTCGGCACAATGAGGACACCCTCATCCACGAGAAAGATCAGCTCGCCGAAATACCGGTCGGGAAATCGGGCGCCGAGCTGCTCCAGTTCGCTTTCGGGCAGAATCCGCCCTTCGGGCACCGTCTCAAGCCGGGCGGTGATCCGCTGTCTCGACTCCGGGTTCAAGAACCAGAACCGAGCCATCGTCGAGTCGTATACGGCCGCATAATCGCTGCCGGCCCGAAGCCCAAGCGCGTCGATGCGGGCGCGCAGATCCAGGATCCGCTCGCAGTTGGCCATGCCGTGGTCGCTGAAGATCGACAGGCGCACCCGCGAGTAGTGGGAACCGGCCGCCGACATGAGCTCTCCGAGCCAGCCTTCGTACGCCCGCAGCTTGACGCCCACCTCCGGGGAGCGGTTGCCGACCCGGTGCAGGAGGCCGTCCAGGGCGGGCCAATAAAGAAACGCAAAATCGATCCCCTCGCCGGCGATGTCGGCAAGGAGCGCGTCCAGGTTCTGGCGCTCCGTCCGGCGCGGGTCGCTGACGTGGTAGGGGATGCCGGCTTCCTCCAGCGCATCGAAGATATTCGGGCCGCGGTTCAGGCCACCGGGCTCCAGGGGGTTCTTTTTTTCGGAGAAATCGAATTGGGGAAGCTGGTCGAACGGCATGTTGTAGAGGTCGAAATACCCCTTAAATCCAAGCTTGCGTTTGACCAGTTTGGAGAGCCGCCGCCGAAACATCCGGCGGCCGGTGAGGGCGCGGGGCAGCCACCGGAGCGGGCGCAGGCCGCGGAACGGCGAATGCTCGGGATCGTAGACGAAGTAGGCCCAGTTGCGGTGATCGGCGGGCCAACGCCCGGAGAGGATGGAGGGAATGCAGGCCGAGCTGTACCCCAGGACGGAGCGCAGTCGGCGGCGCTCCGGGGCGAAAGCGCGCGCGAACGGATCGTCGCGGAGGATTTCCCAGCCGCAGGCGTCGACGAAGACGAAGAGTGGAAGGAGCGGTTGCATGGGCGGAAAGCGCTAGGCGGCGGAAGGCGGCGCATATTCGGCGAGGATCGTCGCGCCCGGATCGGCCGCAGGTTCGGCGGAGGCGCACTCCTCGGTGAGCATGAGGAACGCCTGATCGTCCGCCATGGGGGTCCCGGCGCGAAACGCATCCAGCTCGCCGATCAGCCGGTCGCGCAGATCCGCGGCCGGGAGGCGGGCGAAGCTTTGGGAGCGAAGCCACTCGGCGAGGCGGACCTCGCCGTAGCGCGCCCCGGCCGGGCTGCGGGCGTCGGTGAGGCCGTCGGTGTGCGCGAGCAGGGTGCCCGGCCTGCCGAGCTTCGCCGATTGGTCGCGATAAACGGCGTCGGGCAGGATGCCGAGGGGAACCCCGCGGGTCGGCAGGGGCACGACTTCTCGCGAACCCTCGGGCACGTAAAGCACCGGACAGTGCCCGGCGCCGGCCGCGACGATCTTGCGCCCGGCCAGATCGATCGAGACCACCTGGGCCGTGATGAACATGTTCACCCCCGAGAGCTCCGCGTACAGCAGGCGGTTGAGCCGCTCCAAAAGGCGGGCGGGGCTTTCGCCGTGCGCGGCCAGGCCGCGCACGAGACCGCGGATGATGGTCGCGAAGAGCGCGGCCGGGACACCTTTGCCCATGACGTCCGCCACGACGAGCAGAAGCTCTTCGTCGCCCGTCGCGATCGCGTCGTAGAAATCTCCGCCGACCTCGCGGGCGGCCTGCCAGCCTCCGGCCAGTCCGAACCCGCGGAGCCGGGGGAGGACCGGGGGAAGAAGGGAACGCTGGATCTCACGGGCGATCTCCAGCTCGCGCGCGAGGACGCGCGAGCGCACCTCATCGTCCCGGCGGCGGAGGTTCAGGGTCTGGATCGCCAGGAATTCCGCGAACGTGCGCACCACTTCGTCCTGAAGCTCGCCGAACCGGCCGCCAGTTCGGCGGCCGACCGCCACCGTGCCGACGAGTCTGCCTGCGAAGCACAGCGGATGGATGAGTCCGTGGGCTTCCCGGCCCGCGGCCAGAAGGGGCTCCGCCGTGCCGCCGCAGGCCCGTGCGTCGAAGCGGACAAGCCGGCGCGTGGCCGCGGCCCGCGCCTCGGAGC
>JBOHXF010000548.1:0-13096 GCA_050737455.1 Opitutaceae bacterium
GGAAACGACCGAGGCGGCGGACGCCGCCGCGCAGTCGGCGGCGAGCGCGTCCGCTCCCATCGGCCCCGAAAGGCCGGAGGCGAGCCGGGCGCCAGCCGCGGCACGAAGCGCGAGCGCGATCCGGAACGCCGGCGCTCCGACCGCCCTCCGCGACGAGGCGACCGGCGGCGCGGGCGTTTCCTCCGATCGGACCTCTGCCGCCATTTCGACGCCCGGTCCGGGAACGCGGGCGGCGGCGAGGGTTCAACCGGCCGAAACTGGCGCGCCCGCTCCCAGGCCCGGGGATGCGCCGCCGGCGGCGGACGGCAGATTTTTGGGGCGCCCGGCGCTGCGTGCCGCCTATGCTGATGCCTCGGGCGTGCATCTGCTCTGGATTCTCGGCTCCGAAGACCATCCAGGAGGGCGGACAGAGCTGCTCTACCCTCACGATTCCGATGTCGGCCGCCTTCTCCAATCCTGCTACGATCACCTCTCGGAACTGGGTTATCCGGTCGCCGACTTGCGCCCTTGGAGCCCGGCGGCGGAGGCTGTTTCCCTCGCCCAGAGCGCCTCGGGCGCCCGGATGCAGGTTTTGTCCCCCTCGATTTCAGCCCGGCCGGCTCCGCCGCAGCCGCATCGCGAATTTGCCGCTCGGGACGCTTCTCCGGCGATCGTGGCGGGCTTCGGCGGAGCACCGGTGGAGCAGGCCGCCGAGTCTTCTGCGCCAAGCTCCCCGGCGGGTTCCGGCGCGGTCCCGCACCGACCGCCGTCCCTTCAGGCCGCCCCGGGCTCGGCGGTCGGCGTGGCGAGAGAGTGCGCCCCGGAGGATAACGCGGATCGGACGGCGGCTTCGGCGGCCGCCAAGACGGCGCCCGCCGGGTTCGTCATGCGGCTCCATCCGCCGACGTCGGATCATCCGGGGCGCGCGGTCGTCTCCCCTGTGGAAGACGATAAAAACCTCCAAGTGGTTATCGCTCCGGAGCGGCTGGTTCGGGCGCTGCATGCCGCCGCCGTGCGCGAGCGCGGCCCGGACGAGCGCGTCACCTACCTCAAATGCAGCGTCGCGCGAGGCGGGCTTAAGATCGTTGCGGTCGGACTCGGGGAAAAGCCGGATGGCGAAGCTTCGCCGGCCCGTTGGAAGGATATCGAGGCGTGGTGGGCGGCGGCGCAGAAGGCGCCGGCCGCCAAGGCTCCGTCCGTCGTATCGGGGGCGGAACCGGAACTTTTTTGAGTTCGAGCCGCCGCCGCCAACACCAGGATCCACAGAACCGCCAAAACCGCGGGGCGGCTCGCCGCCGCCCTCGGCTCGGGCGGTCCCGCCCGAGGGCGGCACATCCGCACCAGTCACCGCGAGCGCGTAGCGGAGCCGCTCACGGGTCGGCGGTTCGGATCGCGACCGGGCCGCCGCCGAGGCCGATCGGACGGAGCGTTTCAGCGAGGCGGGAGCCGTCCCAGGAGAAGGGCTGCAGGTCCTTCTCGGATCGGTTGCAGACGACGATCCAATGGCCGTCCCGCGAAAACACCACGCCTTGCGGCCACGGGCCGGTCGGCGCTTCCGCCACGCGCTTCAGACGCTCGCCGCGCACCAGAAAAAGCACGAGCATGCCCTGCGGCGGGGAGAAGGGCGGGACATGGGCCACGTTGCCGCCGTTCTCCGCCACCACCGCGCAGAGCGAGCCGTCCGGAGAAAGCGCGATGCCTGCGGACGCGCGTCCCACGGTCCGCGTCTCAACCGTCCGGGCCGGTCCATGCGCGAGATCGATCACGCTCACCGTGCCGTCGCCGCGCGGGCCCCCGCCGTCGCTCGCCACCACGGCGAACCGCCCGTCCCCGCTCACGTCGACGCCGTACGGCCGCTGTCCCGCCCGCACGTCCCGGCCGGCGAGCGTCACCCGGTCCCCGTCCACCTTGAGGACGGTGATGATGCCGTCACCGGTGCGCGTCACGAGCGCGCGCCGCCCCCCGGGGCAGAAGGCCACTTCGCCAAGCGCAGAAGCTGCGTTGCCGACCTGCAGCTTCCCGGCGGGGATCACCATGTGCCCGAAAATGGAAAAGACCGCCACGCTGCCATCCCCCCGATCGGCAACGAGGGCGAGGTTCCCGCGGCGATTGATCGCCACGCCGGCCGGCCCCGGTCCGGAATGCAGGATGGCGATCACCGAGGGAGCCTGCGGATTCGACAGATCGATGACCGTTATTCGGTCGTCGAAGACCTGCTTCGACGGGTCCGCCGGGTCGGCCTTCATGCACGAAGTGTCGAGCGCCAACGTGCCGTCTGGGGTCAGGGCGACGCTGAACGGCGGCCCGACGACGCTCGCGGGCACGCCGGTGACTTCCGCGAGCTTGCGCGGCGCCGGGCCGTTCAGATCCAGGACGACGAAGGTGTCCGGCGCAGGATGCGCCCGAAGCCGCTCCACCCCGTCTGCCAGGACAAGCCGGTTGTCCGTCGCGGCCACCGCGAGCTGCGCGCGCGCGGCCGCGACGACGCCGAGAAAGAAAACGATGACCGTTGCCCAGCCGCGGATCCTCACGGGCTAGAATTAATCCCGGGCGGCGCCGCGGCGCAAACCGTTTGGCCGCGAGGCGCCGCAGATGTGGACCGGCCGGATTTCCTCTGAAATCTTCCGATTGCCAAGCCGCGCGTCCGGTGCCACAGTCCTCACGACCTTCCGGCCGACCTATGTCCCTGCATCGACCGATATCCCTGGTCGCGATCCTCGCCGCGGTTGGGCTTGCGGGTTGCGGCTCCACGAACCCGCTCGACAGAAAGGTCGCCGCGCCGGACCCGAATTCCTTTCAACTCTGGCTGGGGAACGCGGACGGCGATTGGCCGCCGGCGGATCTTGCGCGCTTCCAGGCCGCGGAGCGGGAGATCAAGCTGAATGTCATGGCGGACGGGGCCACCGGGGAGGACGCGGTCGAGCAGGGCTTTTGCGAGCGGATCGACGGCAAGAGCGTCCGCGCCGTGATCGCGCTCGGTCTTCGCGACCGGATCGACCGGCTGCGGAGCGACCTGGCGGATGCCCGGCGGCTGTTCGCGGACAATTCGAAGATCAAGGGGGCCGGCGCGGCCTCCCAGGCGGCCGTGGACGCGCGGGTCGCGGAGGACCGAAGCCGCATGGACCGCGACCAAGCCGCGCTCACGGAGGCGCGCGAGGACCTCACCCGGCTCACCGACCGGCGATGACGCCGGCCGCCGCCCTTTTTCGCCGGACCGCCCAGAGGGCGCTCGCCGCCCTCCTTTTTTTCATCTTGGCCGCGGTGGCGGCGGCGGTCGACCCGGATCTCCGACTGGTCGTCATCGTGAGCCGTCATGGCGTGCGCTCCCCGCTGCAGTCGAACGCCGACCTCGGAAAATACGCCGCCGAGTCCTGGCCGGACTGGGGGGTGCCGCCCGGCTTCCTGACGCCGCACGGCCGGCGCCTCATGCTCCTGCTCGGGCGCTACTACCGCGCACGGTACGTCGCCGCCGGCCTGCTCACCGGGGATCCCGCCCGGGACGCCCCCTTCGTCACCGTGCGCGCGGACAGCGGCGAACGCACGATCGAATCGGCGCGCGCGCTGGGATCGGGGCTGCTGGGCGGCCGGGCGCCCCTCATCCTCGCCAAACCGCTGGACACGCCCGATCCCCTTTTCAGTCCGGTGAGGCTGTGGGTCGGCGATCCCGATCCGGTTCTCGCGAAGGCGGCGATCCTCGGACGGGCGGGCGGCGATCTGGGGAATGAAACGCGCGTCCACGAAGCCGAGTTCCGGCGCCTGGACCGGGTGCTTTTCGGCCGCCATGCGCCGCCGCCCGGCAAGATCGACCCGCTCCGCCTGCCGACGGGCGTGGTGGCCGCCGAGCGGCCGACCTTCGACATCGTCCACCTGTCCGGCTCGCTCCGGGTCGGCCTGACGCTCGTGGACGCCCTTTTGCTGGAATACACCGACGGCCTGCCGATGAGCCAAGTCGGGTGGGGCCGGCTCGACCAGGCGCAGCTCACCGATCTGCTCCCGCTGGACTCCCTTTACTTCGATCTCACCGAGAAGACCCCGTACGTGGCGCGGATCAATGGGTCGAACCTCGCCCGGCACCTGGAGGAGACGATCGACCAGGCCGTCTCCGGCCGGCCGGTCGCGGGGGCCATCGGCGGCCCGGGCCAGAAGGTGGCCGTCGTGCTTGGACATGACAGCAATCTCATCAACCTCGGGGGCCTGCTGGGCCTTTCGTGGATCATTCCCGGGTCGGCCCAGGATCCCGTCCTGCCGGGCGGCGCGCTCGTGTTCGAACTGCGCCGCGGCGCCGCGGGGCCGTGGCGGCTGCGCGTCTTCTACCTCTGCCAGAGCCTCGCCGAGATGCGCCGCGGAGACGATCTCACGCTGGGGCACCCGCCGGCGATCGCGCCGATCTTCATTCCGGGCTGCAGCGTTGCCGCGCCCGGCTACGACGCGCCCTGGCCGAAGGTGCGGGCGAAGCTCGAAACGGCCATCGATCCGCGGTTCGTCGTGGCGGCGTCGCGGTGATGGGGCATGAGCGCCCACGTGGCGCCGGCGAGGGCGGCCATCCCCACCGCCGCCACGAGCGCGTTGCGCCAGAGCCGCGATCTCGCGCCGGCCTCGGTGAGCGGCGCGGCGATCCCCACTCCGGCGACGAAGCCGCCGGCGAGTCCGCCCAGATGGGCCCATAGGTCGATCCCCGGGACCGCCACGCTGAAGAGCAGGTTGTAGATGACGAACGCTCCGGCCGCCTTGCGCAGGCGCAGGAGCATCGGACGGGGAATGGTGTGATGATGCCGCGCGAGAAACCCGAACAGCAGCCCGTAAAGTCCGAAGATCGCCCCGGAGGCGCCGATCGAAACGACCGCCGGATGGAGGGCCGCGCCGGCCAGTGAGCCCACGAGGCCGGACAGCATGTAGGCGATCAGCATCGCCGCATTGCCCACCAGCCGCTCGACGAACCGGCCGATGTCCCACAGGACGATCATATTCATGCCGATGTGGACGAT
This sequence comes from Opitutaceae bacterium, assembly GCA_050737455.1. Lineage (GTDB taxonomy): Bacteria > Verrucomicrobiota > Verrucomicrobiia > Opitutales > Opitutaceae > Palsa-1447. The sequence goes on from JBOHXF010000548.1 coordinate 4,965, forward strand.
GCCCGCATGGACGAACAGGCAGGTGACGAGACGCCAGGTCTGGCCGTAGCGGAGCGAGAGCACGCCGGCGTTGCCGCCCCAGGCGACGAGGTCGCGGACCGAGGGCGAAAAGAAGCTCACCCGGTCCGCGAGCATGAGCAGGAACACCGCCACGTTGATCGCCACGAGCGTCGGCGTCACCCAGATGCGGGGCGTGAATCGGCGCGCGCGCTGGACGAATTCCGCCGGAGATAGGGTGTCCGTCGTCATCGGCCCCGGCCGTGGGAGAGGTGCATCCGCCGAAAATTGGGCGGGCGCCCGGGGTTTTCAAGCGCGGGCGAGGCCTCCCGTGGTGGGAACCAAGGTCTTGCGGAGGCGGTCCCTCACCCGCGCCGGCCGATGAAAATCGAGGATTACGGACTGATTGGAGACACGCATACGGCGGCCTTGGTGGGCCGCAACGGTTCCATCGACTGGCTCTGCCTCCCCCGCTTCGACTCAGGAGCCTGCTTCGCGGCTTTGCTCGGAACCGAGCGGAACGGGTTCTGGGAGATCGCCCCGGACGAACCGGTGAGGGCCAGCCACCGGCGCTATATTCGGGACACGATGGTGCTCGAAACCGATTTCGAAACGGCCACGGGCGCGGTGCGGATCACCGACTGCATGCCGATCCGGGAACGCCATCCGCACGTGGTGCGGATCGTCTCCGGCCGCCGCGGCCGCGTCGCCATGCGGATGCGGCTCGTCATCCGGTTCGACTACGGAGCGATCCTCCCTTGGGTCCACCGGCGGGACACCGCGCTCGAGGCGAAGGCCGGCCCCGACGCCGTCATCCTGCGCACCCCGGTCCCGACCCGCGGCGAAGACTTCACGACGGTCGCGTCCTTCACCGTCGGGCCCGGTGAGGAAATTCCTTTCTCGCTCAGCTGGTATCCCTCCCATACCCACCCGCCGGCCGCGGTGGATCCCGCCGCGGCGGTGAAGGCCACCATCGCCTGGTGGAGAAAATGGGTGGAAGGCGGCGGGTATTCCGGCGAGTGGGCCGAGGCGGTCCGGGGTTCGGCGATGGTCCTCAAGGCCCTCACTTACGCGCCAACGGGCGGCATCATCGCCGCCCCGACGACCTCCCTGCCCGAGTCGCTCGGGGGCGGGCGCAACTGGGACTACCGCTTCTGCTGGCTGCGCGACGCGGCGTTCACCCTGGACGCGCTGCTCGCCGCCGGCTACAAGGACGAGGCCGGCGCATGGAGGGACTGGCTCCTGCGCGCGATCGCGGGGGCCTCGGAGGACGTGCAGACGCTGTACGGGCCCGCCGGGGAGCGGCGCGTGCCGGAATTCGAGCTGCCGCACCTCGCGGGCTATGAGGCATCGCGCCCCGTGCGCATCGGCAACGCGGCGAGCGACCAGTACCAGCTCGACGTGTACGGCGAAGTCGTCGATGCCCTGCACCGGGCCCGGGCCGCGTCCTCCTTGCGGACGGAGAACGAAAAGGACGCCTGGTCGCTCCAGCAGAAGCTCCTCGAATTCGTGGAGAGTCACTGGGCCGAGCCGGACAACGGGATCTGGGAGCTGCGCGGGGAACGGAGGCATTTCACGTACTCGAAGGCGATGGCGTGGGCGGCGGTCGACCGGACGGTCGCCGGGGCAGAGCGCTACGGGCTGCCCTGCGAACTCGATCGGTGGCGCGCGCTGCGCGGGAAGATCCACGAGGAGGTGTGCCGGCGGGGATTCCACTCGGAACGGCAGGCGTTCACCCAAAGCTTCGGCTCGACGGTGCTCGACGCGAGCGTCCTGCGCCTGCCCTTGGTGGGCTTCCTGCCCGCGGACGATCCGCGGATGCTCTCGACCGTGCGCGCGATCGAGCGGGAGCTTGTGATCGGCCGCTACGTGGCCCGCTATACCCGGGGCACCGACAACCTGGAGGGAACCGAGGGCGTATTCCTGCCGTGCACCTTCTGGCTGGCCGACAACTATGCGCTCGCCGGCCGCGGCGCGGATGCGCGCGCCCTGTTCGAGCGGCTCCTCGCGCTGCGCAACGACCTGGGCCTCCTCTCGGAGGAATACCATCCCGGCCTCCGGCGCCAACTCGGCAACTTTCCCCAGGCCTTCACCCACGTGGCGCTCATCAACTCGGCGGTGATCCTCAGCCGGCAATCGGCCGCCAAACCCGCGGCCTGAGACGCCAGTCCCACTCTCTCAGCGGGTGGTCAGGTGCCAGCGGCCGCAATCGGGGCACAGGTAGGCCCGGCGCCGGGCTTCGACCCCGGCGATCATCGCCGCGTCGAGCGCGTCGCCCTGGGTGCGGTAGCGGCGTTTGCCGGCGCAGGCGGCCGGACGGAGGGCCCGCGCCGGTCGTCGCTTCATCGTTGGGCGGAGCCGCTACTGGCAGGCCTCGCAGGTCCCGCCGTTGCGCATCGCCTCGATCGAGCAGGCGAGCTTCTGTTCGGCGGTGGGCTCGCGCTTGGCCGCGGCCTCCGCCGCGTCCCGCGCCAGGGTCTCCCCGCTCGTCTCCCCGGCGGCGCCGCGGACCTCCTTCTTCACGGAGACCGTCGCCTTCTCGATGGTCGAGGCTCCGAGCGAGCGGAGATAATAGGTGGTCTTCAGGCCGGCGTGCCAGGCGTGCCGGTACATGTGGGAGAGGGCCTTCAGGTCGGGAGTCTTGATCCACAGGTTGACCGACTGGGCCTGGTCGATCCACTTCTGCCGGCGTCCGGCGGCGTCGAGGATCCACTTCGGGTCGATGTCGAAGGCCGTCAGGTACTTCTCCTTCAGGTCGGACGGCACCCGTTCGATGTCCTTCAACTCGCCGTCGAAGTACTTCAGGTGGTCGATCAGGTCCTGGTCCCACAGGCCGCGGCCCTTGAGGTCCTTCACGAGGAACGGATTGAGCACGATGAACTCGCCCGAGAGGTTCGATTTGACGAACAGGTTCTTGTAGGTCGGCTCGATGCAGGGCGAGGTGTTTGTGATGTTCGAGATCGTCGCGGTCGGCGCAATCGCAAGGACGTTGCTGTTGCGCATCCCCTGGGCGGCGATCTTGGCCCGCACGGGGGCCCAGTCCATCCGGCCGCCGCGGGGCACGTCCACCTTCACGCCGCGCTCCGCCTCCAGGAGATCCAGGGTGTCCTGGGGCAGAATGCCGCGGTCCCACTTCGAGCCGCGGTAGCTTGAGTAGGCCCCGCGCTCGGCGGCGAGGTCGGAGCTGGCCTCGTACGCATAGTACGCGACCGCCTCCATCGCCTCGTCGTTGAACTCGACGGCCTCGGGCGAGGCGAACGGAATGCCCTTCAGATAAAGGGTGTTCGCGAGCCCCATGAGCCCGAGCCCGACGGGCCGGTGCCGCTGGTTCGAGCGCCGGGCGGCTTCGGTCGGGTAGAAGTTGATGTCGACGACGTTGTCGAGGGCCCGCACGGCCAGGCGGATCGTCTCGCGCAGCTTGGGATGGTCGAGCGATCCGTCCGGCCGCAAATGCGTTTCCAGGACGACCGACCCCAGGTTGCACACGGCGGTCTCGTCGTCCGAGGTGTTGAGAGTGATTTCCGTGTTCTTCGTGATCAGGCCGTTGACCGTCCAGGAATGCTCCTCGGTGAAAACCTGCAGGCAATACGCGTCCTCGTTCGGCAGCCGCTCAAGGCCTTCGAAGATCGCCTGAAGCCGCTGCGGGACGCCCGCCTTCTCCAGGTTCGACAGATAGCGCGCGTCGCCCCGCAGGCGCCCCACCCCGGTGAGATTCTCAAGGATGCGGCAGCCGCAGATGGAGCTCACCGTCAGCCGCCATTCCTCGGATCGCCAGTACGGCCGCTCGCCGCCCTCGCCGTCCGGCAGGGGGGCGAGGCCGGCCTCGCGGGCCTTCGCGAGGCATGCCTTGACGCCGAAGTTCGCCAGGAGGATCTGAACCTGCTCCAGGAAGGCCGCGTTGGCCGCGGGTAGCGAGCAGGTCACGATGCCGCCCTCCCCCTGCACGCCCGCCGAGGCCGCAAAGAGCCCGCGCAGGTACGCCGCGGCGGTCTCCCGGTTGCCCATCCAGACGAAATCGGGCACCTTGCGCCGGCTCGACCGGTTGAAGCCGAGGTGCGCGAGCACGCGAGCCAGCGCGGAGGAGGCGAGCCGGCGCCGGTACTCGTCGCCGACGAAGACGGGCTCGATCCGCGAAGAGGGAAAGCCTCCGTCCGAGGCGCGCTCGAGGACCCGGGCGGCGCAAACCTGGATGTCCGCCGCCAGCGCGAAATCCTGCGCCCACAGCTCGATCGTGACCGAGGGCGCGCCCGGCTCGCGATGGGAGAACTCCCCCGCGCCGGCGATGAGTCCGCAGAGGAACGCCTCGTCGGAGGCGTCGACCGCCCCCCAGAGCCCCTCGCCGGGCTGCAGCTCGATCGGGTCGCCGGGCCGGAGGTCCCGCGCCTCGACCCAGCCGCGCTCCGCAACCCAGACCTTGTGGTCCGGAGTCACCTTGTGGGTGTAGCCCTCCCGGGTGCGGATGCGCACGATCGGCGCGTCGGGCCGCGGCAGCAGCATCGGCCCGGCCGGCACCGCGCCCGAGCGGCCGAAGACGGTGTTCACCGCCTCGAAGGTGGTCGGCGCGTCGCCCGACGGGCCGACCAGGGCGAGCTTGCGGGCCTTCTCGTACAAGTAGCCCACGGTCACCAGGCCCTCCGCCGTGACGACCCGCTGGTCGGCCGTCAGGCAGCACAGGTTCGAGGAATGGATCGTCCCGGCGTGGTCCTGCGGCGAGCGCACGTTGCAGGCGTCCTTGAAGGTGATCCAGGGGTGTCCGGTCTCGAAGAGCATGGCCAGCATCCGCTTCCAGAGGTCGAGGGCCTCGATGCGCTGGCCGAAGATCCGGCCCTCGGCGGCGAGCCGCTCGTAGTGGAGGTACCGCTCCTCGAAGCGCCGCCCGTACAGCTCGTGCAGGTCCGGCGTCTGGTTCGAGTGGAACAGGGTCCACGACTGGCGTGCCTCCACCCGCTTCAGGAAGAGGTCGGGCACCCAGTTCGCCGTATTCATATCATGGGTGCGCCGCCGGTCGTCGCCCGTGTTCCTGCGCAGCTCGAGGAATTCGAAGATGTCGTTGTGCCAGGTTTCCAGATACGCGCAGCCCGATCCCCGGCGCTTGCCCCCCTGGTTGACCGCCACCAGCTGGTCGTTGTGTAGCTTGAGGAACGGCACGACGCCCTGCGACTCGCCGTTGGTCCCCCCGATGTAGGCACCGGTGCCGCGCACCGCCGTCCAGGAGCCGCCAAGGCCGCCCGCCCACTTCGCAAGATAGGCGTTCTCCGCGATTCCCCTTTGGAAAATGCCCTCTATGGAGTCGCTGACGTAATAAAGATAGCACGAGGAGAGCTGGGAATGCAGCGTCCCGGCGTTGAACAGCGTCGGAGTCGAGGAGCAGAAGCGGCGGGTCTTGTACAGGCCGTACAGGGCGACCGCCTTGTCCTCGCGGCCCGCCGGCTCCTCAAGGAACAGGCCCATCGCGACCCGCATCCAGAAGAACTGCGGGGTCTCGATGCGCCGGACGGGCTTGCGCGTCTTGTCGATGATGAGGTAGCGGTCGTAGAGGGTCTGGATCCCGAGGAAATCGAATTCGAGGTCGGAGGACGGGTCGATCGCCGCGGCCAGCCGGCCGAGATCGTACTCGAGCAGCCGCGGATTGAGCCGCTTGATGGCGACCCCGTGCTCCAGGTACTTGCGGAAGGCCCGCTGGTGGAATTCCTTCAGCTTGCCGATCCCGTCGGACATGATGTCCCAGCCGAGCACCTCCTCGTAGAGGTAGGTGAGCTGCATCCGGCCGGCGAACTTGGCGAAATCGGCGTCGCGCTCGATCAAGGTCTTCGAATTGAGGACGATGGTCGCGTCCAGGTCCTTCTGCGAGATCTGGTCGTACACCGCGCGGCGCAGCTCCTGCTCGATCTGCTCGTTGGTGAGGCAAAGGTCCAGGCCGATGCGCGCGAACTCGATCCGGCGCCGCAGGTCGGCGCCGTCCCAGAACGCGTTCTCGCCGTTCGCGAGCTTGACCACCACCATGGTCCCCTGACCGGGCGCCTGGACCGGCGCCGCCGGAGCCAGCTCGAATTCGAGCGTTCCCTGGGGCCCCTCGCGGGCCGCCTTGCGCTCGGCGCGGAAGAGGATGTACGCCTCGGCCACCTTGAAATGGCCCGCCTTCATGAGCTCCTCCTGGACCATGTCCTGGATCTCCTCGATGTGGATGAAGGCCTGCCCCGAGCCGCGGACCCGGCCGGAGACCGCCTGGGTGATCGCGACGGCGGGCGCGGAGTCCCGCTGGAGGGAAAGGAAGGTCTTGCGGATCGCGATCTCCACCTTCTGCTCGTTCCACGGGACGACCTGGTTGTTGCGCCGGATCACCCGGAGCGTCGTCTGGGCCCCGTCGCGGTCGAACGAGAGCTTGCGGGCCCGGTTGAGGAGCAGGCTCTTCGCGACAAAGTACGCGTTGTTGTCGACCAGCGTCTTCTCGATGAGCTCGTACAGGGCGTTGAGGCCGAGCGCCAGCGGCGTCCGGCTCCGCGCCAGCTCCGCCAGGTTCCCCGCGAGCTCCCGGCAGATGCGCAGGACCCATGCGCGGTTCGCCTCGGTGAAGATCTCCCGGTCGCCTCGCGCAAGGCACACGTTGGTGAGCGCCTTGCCCAGCGTGTCCGCGACCTCGGCCATCGCGAACCGCTCCTCGCCGTGCGGGCAGAGCAGCGTGATGGGAGGCAGGCTCAGCTCCTCGCCATTCAGCACGTCGCGCCAGGCGAAGTGCGGCTTCTGCTCGAGGGGTGTCTGGACGGTCCGTTTGAGGGCGAGGTCGTGGGCAAGGGAAGGAGTGCTCATGGATGAAAGGTCAAACGGACCGGCGGACGGCGGATGGCCGGGAACGCGCGGCGCGAACGGCGAATGGACTGCGGAGGGGCGGGGCGGGGCTGGCCAGGGCTAGAGCTCGTCGTCGGAGACGGTCTGGAGCGAAGAGGCCTTTTGGTATTCGGTGACCCGGCCTTCGAAGAAGTTCTGCTCCTTCTTGATGTCCATCATCTCGGCGAGCCACGGGAGGGGATTCTTGATCCCGCCGGCGAGCGGGGCCAGGCCGCAGCCCTCGAGGCGACGGTCCGCGATGTAATCGATGTAAGTGAGAAAATCCTCGAGCCTCAGGCCGACCGCGTTCACGGGCAGGCAGTCGCGGATGAACTCCTTCTCGAGGCCGACCGCCTCCTGCATGGTGGCGCGCAGCTCCTCCTTGAACTCCACCGTCCAGATCTCCCGGTTTTCCTCGACAAGGTCCATGAACAGGTTCCGGAAGACCTCGATGTGGTTCGACTCGTCCCGCAGCGTGTACCGGAACATCTGGCCGATGCCGGGGAACTTGTTCTGCCGGTACAGGGAGAGGATCATGCCGAACAGCCCATAGAACTGGGTTCCCTCCATGCACTGGCCGAAGACGAAGATGTTCCGCGCGAGCAGCCGCTGGCAGGCCGGATCGGTCAGGTCGATGTCCCGGCGCAGATCGCGCGAGATGCGGGTGACGAACTCGTTCTTGCGGACGATGGTCGGAACGTCCTCGAACATGGCCTCGCACTCGTGGGGATTGATCCCCAGCGAGGCGATCATGTACAGAAGCGAGTCGGCGTGGATGTTCTCCTCATGGGCGTGCCGGCCGAGGACGAGCTTCAGTTCCGGAGCGGTGACCAGCTCGCGGACGACGTGCTGGATGTTGTCGCCGACGATGCCTTCGGCCGCCGAGAAGTACCCGATCCCCATCCGGATGATCCAGCGCTCCACCTCCGACAGCGCCTTTTCGTCCCGCCACTGCTCGATGTCCTTGCCCATCGGGATGTCCTCCGGCTCCCAATGATTGGCCTTCATTTTCCGGTACAGATCGTAGGCCCACTGGTATTTGAGCGGCAGGAGGTTGAAGGTCATGGTCTCCCGGCCGTTGATGACTTTCTTGGCGGCGAAGGCGGCTTCGGCCTTGGCCTGGTCGAGTTGGAAGGTCTTGTTCCCGACAGTGAAGGTTTTTTGCATGAGGAGCAGGCGGGTTCGGCGGAAACGGGCTTGTTTGCGGCGCTTGCCTGATCCGGGCGAACAAAAGTTATTGGAACTTATTTACCGATTACTGACCACAACAGGATGTGGTCAAACCCACGAGACACCACAACCTATTGAAC
>JBOHXF010000549.1:0-5875 GCA_050737455.1 Opitutaceae bacterium
ACCCCTATCGCGGCCTCTACGGTTACGATGATCCCGACGCCGGCCGCAAATACGCCGACGACGTGAAGGACCTCATCAACTATGCCACGCCGGGCAAGGTGGCCGGTTTCATCGCCGAGTCCATCCAGGGCGTCGGCGGCTTCGTCGAATTCCCGGAGGGCTACCTGAAGCGCGCCTACGAGCATGTCCGGGCCGCCGGCGGGGTCTGCATCGCCGACGAAGTCCAGACCGGGTTCGGCCGGACGGGAACCCATTTCTGGGGCTTCGAAGGCCACGGCGTCGTTCCGGATATCGTCACGATGGCCAAGGGCATCGGCAACGGCGCTCCCCTGGGGGCGGTGGTCACGACCCCGAAGATCGCGTCCGTCCTGACGCACAAGGTCCATTTCAACACGTTCGGCGGCAACCCGGTCGCGTGTGCGATCGGCCGTGCGGTTCTCGAGACGATAGATCGCGAGCGGCTCCAGGAAAACGCCCGGAAAGTGGGCGGACGGATCCGGACCGGCCTGGAAAGGCTGAAGGCGAAGCATGCGGTCATCGGCGACGTGCGCGGCCAGGGCCTTCTGCTCGGCATCGAGTTCGTGAAGGATCGCGCCACCAAGGAGCCGGCCGGGGAAGCCTGCTCCCAGGTCGTCGAGAACGCGCGCGAACTCGGCCTGCTCCTCGGCAAGGGCGGCCTGTGGGGCCAGACCATCCGCATCGCCCCGCCGATGTGCCTCGCCGAAACCGACGCCGACTTCCTCCTGGCCGTACTGGATGAGGCGATCGGGGCGCTTTGAGTCCGCCGTTCAGGGGATCCGCAGCCGCATGCCCGGGCGGAGGACCGTGTTCTTGCCGTCGGGGAACTGCGCCGGATTGGCCGCGACGATTTCTCGCCAGCGGGCGTCGCGGTGGTAGTACTCCCGCGCGATCTTCATCAGGTTCTCGCCGGGGACCACGACGTGGTAGCGCTCCCGCTCCCTTGCTTCGGCGCCTCCGGCGTCCGGAACGGCCGCCACGGCGTTCGCCGGCACGAGGACAACGGGCGACAAGCCGGATTGGGCCGGCGATTCCGCCGCCCGGGCGTCCACCGGTTCCGGCGCGCGGAGCGCGACGCCGCCCGCGGCGTTCGCGCGCAGCTCGGCGAGCTCGGCCCGGAGGGTCGTGTTTTCGCGTTGGAGCGCGTCGATCCGCATCATGAGGTCGGGCGAAAGCGCGGGCGATCCGGGATTGCCCGCCCCCGCCGCCGCCGAGGAGCCGATCCAGGCGGGGGCCGGCAGCGTGCTCGCGAATTCCCGCTTGGCCGCGTCGATCTGACCGAGGACGTAGCCTGCCTGCGGCGAGTTGGGCTGCAGCTTCAGGTACCGCCGGAAATGGTAGATCGCGGCGATGGGGTCCTTGAACGTATCCAGGCAAAGGATCCCGGCCTCCAGATGGGACTGGGGGGCCTGGTCCCCTCGCCGGTCGATGAGCCTAAGATAGTCGCTCAGCGCCTCCTCGTTCCGGCCTTCCCGTTCCAGCTGCACCCCGGCGCGGTACAGCGGCTCGTCGGTTTCGGGGGTGAGGGTGCCCGAATCGGAACCGCAGCCGGCGCAGGCGGCCAGGGCGGCCAAGGCGAGGAGGACGGAAAATATCGAGCGCGCGGACACTGCGGGATTGTAGGAGGGAGGGATCGCCCGTAAAATTCCGCCCTTCGATTCCTCGATTCAAACATTAAATGGCCCTCGATTCGAAAACCGCCCTCGCCCGCGCGCGCGCCTGCATCCGAATCGAGACTGAAGCCCTGCGGGCGACGGCCCGCGCTCTCGGCCCTGAATTCGTCGCGGCCGCGCGGGCTGTGGAACGCGCCGCGTCGTCCGGTCGCAAACTCATCTTCAGCGGCGTTGGAAAATCGGCCCAGATCGCCCAGAAGCTCGCCGCGACCTTCAACAGCACCGGCGTGGCCTCGTGCTTCCTCGACTCGACGCAGGCCCTGCACGGCGATCTCGGCCTGTGCGAGTCGGGCGACCTCGCCCTGCTCCTCAGCCACAGCGGGCAATCCGAGGAGATCCTCAGGCTGGTCCCGATGCTCCGCCGATTCGGCGTGAAGATCGCGGCGCTCACGGGGACGCCGGACTCGGACCTGTCCCGGAACGCCGATTACCGCCTCCACTACCGCGTGCCGCGCGAGGCGTGCCCGCTAAAGCTCGCGCCGACCGCGAGCACCACGGCTGCGCTGGCCCTCGGCGACGCCCTCGCGATGGTGCTGCTTCAGGCCCGCGGGTTCACCCGGGACGATTTCGCGCGCTATCATCCCGCGGGCAGCCTGGGCCGGGCGCTGCTGCTCAAGGTAAGCGACATCATGCGCACGGCCGGGCGTTTCGCCGTGGCGGCCGACACCTTGTCCCTACAGAACGCGATCCTCGCCATGACGAAGGCGAGGAGCGGATGCATCGCCCTCGTGAGCGCACGCACAGGCCGGCTTTCGGGCATCCTGACGGACGGGGATTTCCGGCGCAGCGCCCTCGCCGGCGGCGACTTTCTCTCCCACCCCGTCTCCCGCCACATGACGCGACGCCCGAAGGCCATCGGCCATCGGGCCCTCGCCGTCGACGCTCTGCGGCTGTTCGACACCCACAAGATCGACGATCTGATCGTGGTCGATGATCGCGGCCGCCCGATGGGTCTGGTCGACAGCCAGGATCTGCCCAAGTTCAAGCTGATGTGAGCGGTCCCGTCCGGCGGCCTCATCGGCCGCCGAAGGCCCGCGTTCAGCGAACCGAATGCGGGCCCGTCATGCGCGTGGGGTCGAGCGCCCGGTCCAATTCCGCGGCATCCATCAGTTTCCCGGCCAGCACCACGTCCCGCAGGCTCCGACCCGTCGCCAGCGCCTCCTTCGCAATCGCCGCGGCCCGGTCGTAGCCCAGGCGCGGCGCCAGGGCGGTGACCAGCATCAGCGACCGGTCCGTCAATTCCCGGCAGCGCGCGGCGTCGGCCTCCAAACCTGCGACGCAGGCCCCGGCGAACACCGCCGCGCCGCGCGCCAGGCAGCGGATGGCTTCGTGCAGCGCGTACGCGATCAGGGGGATCGTCACGTTCAGCTCGAACTGCCCGTCCCGCCCGCACGCCGCCACCATCGACGCGAGTCCCTGGGCGTAGATGCAGACCTGCACCAGCATCTCGCTCATGACCGGATTGACCTTGCCCGGCATGATCGACGAACCGGGCTGGGTCGCCGGCAGCTTGAGTTCGCCCAGGCCGGCGCGCGGGCCGGATCCCAACAGACGGATGTCGTTGGCGATTTTTGTGAGCGCGGCCGCGACGGCGGATAAGTGGCCCGCCGCCTCGACCGCGTCGTCGCGCGCCGCCTGCGCCTCGAAATGATTGTCCGCCTCCCGAAACGCGATGCCCGTTTCGGACGAGAGGATCATGCAGACCCGGGGCGCGAACCCCGGGTGGCCGTTGATCCCGGTTCCCACCGCCGTGCCGCCGATGGCCAGCTCGCAAAGGGCCGTCACCGCCTTTTCCGTCCTCGCGGCCGCCTTTCGGGCCTGGGCGGCGTAGCCCGAGAATTCCTGGCCCAGGGTCAGCGGCGTCGCGTCCATTAGGTGGGTGCGTCCGATCTTCACGATGGTGGCGAACTCCGCCGCCTTCCGCTCAAGCGCCCCCGCGAGGCCGGCCAGGGCCGGCTCGAGATCCGACCGCAACGCGACGGCAACGCTCACGTGAAGGGCCGTCGGCATCGCGTCGTTCGAGGACTGACCGAGGTTCACGTCGTCGTTGGGATGCAGCGGATGCTTTCCGCCGAGGGGCAGGCCGCCGGCCCGAGCGGCGTGGTTCGCGATCACCTCGTTCGCGTTCATGTTCGTCGAGGTGCCGGACCCCGTCTGAAAGACGTCGACCGGGAACTGTCCGGACAGCTTCCCTTCGGCGATTTCCCGGGCGGCCGCCTGGATGAGCCTGCTCTTTTCCGGTGAAAGCCGCCCCAGCTCTTCATTCGCCCGGGCGCAGGCCAGCTTGACGAGGCCCACCCCGCGGATGAACCCATCGGGCATCGGCCGGCCGCCGATCGGGAAATTCAAAACAGCCCGCTGGGTGGACGCGCCATAGAGGGCCTCGTCCGGCACGGGCATTTCACCCATCGAGTCCTTTTCCGTTCGCACGGGCAGGGCAGGCGGGAGACCCCGCTCAGAACCTGATCAGAAGGTGATCCCCTTCGACGCCGTACCGCCGGACCGTCTGGTAAAGCCGCTCGTCGGAGAGTCCGCTCAAACGGTGGTCCGAAAGGACGGAAGAGGCGATACTTGCCGACACGCTCGTCGGCAGGTCGTCGTCAAGCAATCGCGTCCGAACGGCGTCCGCCGGGACCTGCATGCGCGCCAGGGGTTCCTGGCGCTCCTCGTGAACCATTGCGAGCGAGGCAGTCTGGGCCCAGGGCTGAGTGGCGGCGGGCTCCGGCGCGGCGAACAAATTGCGCACCCACGCCGGTTCCGGAGCATGCGACACCGCCGCTTCGCCGGTCAGGATCCGCACGGCGGCGACCTCAGCGGCCGAATCGTCCGCAGGCCTCGGAGAGCCGGCCCGGGGGGCGCCCGAGGTCCGGTCGGAAACGGTTTGGGCGAGGGCCCTCCCGGCATCCGGACTCAGCGCCGGAGCGGCGACCGTCCGGAACGCCGGCTCCGACAAGACGGCGGCGGGCAAGGCGGCAACGGCGACGGCCTGTTCTCCGCGCCCATAGGCCGCCGGACCGCGCGCCCGGGGCGAATGCCATTCGCGGACCCCGACACAAGCGACGATCAGCGCGCCGGCCGCCCCCAAAGGAATCGGATGGCGCAGCGTCGCGCGGAAAAAGTCGCCCACCCGTCCAAAAACCGGCGGCCGCTCCATGATCGCCGCAAGCTGCTTCACCCGAAGCTCGCTTTCGAACTGCGCCCAAAACGCCGCATCGGGGCGCTCCGCCCGCTTCAGCCTGAGGAGATCGTCGAGTGGGACGCCCGGTTTTAGGTCGTTTCTCATTGGTTGGCGTAGGGCGCGAGCTCGCTCTGCAAGAGCTGCTTCGCGTAGTGCAGGCGGGAACGCACCGTCCCCACGGAGCACGTCATGATTTCCGCAATTTGTTGATGGCTGAGGCCATCTATCTCAAACAAAGTCACCACGGTCCGGTGCTTGATAGACAATTTCTGCATGGCTTCGTTCAATTTTTCCTGGAGCTCCCGGATCACGGTCCCCCGATCGGTCGTTCCCTTGTCGATCAGGGCGTCCAGCACCTCGCGGGCGATCGGCTCGTTCTGATCGATTTTCTCCAGGCTGAAGAACGAACGGGACCTGTTCTTCCGCAAGTGACTCAGGGATGCGTTGATAGCTATCCGATAGAGCCAGGTAAAGAAGGTGGACTGGCCCTGAAACCTGTGGATCGACTGAAAGGCCTTGATGAAGGCGTCCTGCGCGAGGTCCGCCGCATCCTCCCGGTTCGAAGTCAGATGGTAGACCACGCCGAAAATCCGCTCGCGATATTTCCGGATGAGCGCGTCGAAGGCCGCCACGTCGCCCGATTGCACGCGCCGGACGATCTTTAAGTCCTCGTCCGCCTCCCGAGTATGCTCGGGGGAAGCCACCAGCGTCTTGCCAAGGACTTTGATCGCTTCGAGCACCCGGAAATCAAATGCTGCGCGGGTCGGAACTGCAAACGAAAACCGGAGCCAATCAGCGCCGTAGCGCCGCCATCTGCGAGCGGAGCAATTCCGAGAGCGCGAGGAGCCGGTCGGTCGGCGGCCGCTCTCCCCAGGGGGCCAGCTCCGCGCCTCCCTGGAGCAGCTCCTGTTCGACCGCGTCCGAAACCGCGGCGGCGATGCCGCATTCCTCCATCTGTCGAAGCCGGAGGGCCATGTCGCCCGGCTTCGCGCCCCGAAGCTCCTCC
>JBOHXF010000550.1:0-1972 GCA_050737455.1 Opitutaceae bacterium
GCACCGGGTCGGTGGTGCGGCCGAGCTCCGCATCCAGGGCGGCGAGCGCCGCGGCGGCTTCCTCGATGGCCTCCTCGTCGGCGGGGGCGGAGGGCTCGGTGGCGAGCAACGACTCGGTATCCGGTGCTTTCTCGTACACCGGAATTCCCATGTCGTTGATGGTGTTGACGATGTCCTCGATCTGCTCCGGATCGACGATCTCCGACGGCAGGTGATCGTTGACCTGCGCGTACGTGAGATAGCCCTGGTCCTTGCCGCGGGCAATGAGCAGCTTCAGCTGTGACTGGCGGTCTTCAGGCATGACGGGCGCGCGGCGCTCGAGACCCAGGGGACGTTTCTCCGGGGCGGGAGCAGCAGGAGTCGGACCGGCGTGACGCACCGCCGCCTCCGCCGGGGATGCGGCAGAGACCTTCTTGGGGGCCGGACCCTTCGCGCGCGGTTTCTCCCGCGCCGTAGCGGCAGCGGGCGCCGCCTTCTCTGCGGACGCCGCCTTGGCCGACCTGGCCGCGTGGGCGGCCGGACGCTTCTTGCTGGCGGCGGCCTTCCTGGCATGCTCGTCCTCGCGATGGCGCGTCTCAGGGGACTTCTGCTTGGCTTTCATGAGTACCGGGAAATTTGGCGGTGAGAGTATCGATCCCCTATTTGCTGGCGACGGCGGGTCAACTCAAGGGGCGCCAAAGTAAAGCGTGCAATTCTATTTGAGGCGCCTGCAAACGCCAAATTCTCTTTCACCGGCCGCGCGCCTCGCGGGCGGCCCATTGTGACATAAGTGATTGAAATTCCTTGCGTTCCTCGGCATCGAGGCGGCTGCTCACGCTCTTGAGCTCGAGCGCCTCCAGGCGACTTCGCAGGGCCCGATCCGCGAGCTTGCGCAAGGTGGCCCGGAGCTCGACCGCGGCGGCGGAGGCGTCACCCAGGATCTGCTCGGTCTGCAGCAATTTCTCCAGTGCCTCGCCCCCCGGCCGATCACGCCACCGCTCGATGACCTGGCCGGGGACACGCGCGGGCTGCGCACGCAGGTTGTCGAGGAGCTCACAGAGCAGTCCGACGCCCTGCTCCCCGGAAGAGTTCAATCCCTCCCGCTCCTCCTGAGTGACCTCCAGTGCGATGGCCGGAAACGACAGCAGCCGGGCGATCGCCTGCCTGACGAGGCTGCCGCGGCCCGCGCTGTTGCGGGTGTTGGCCGCCGATCGCTGCGCCGACGGACCTCCGTCCCACTGCCGCTGCAGATCCTCGGCGGTCATGCCCACGATCTTCGCGACTTTCTCCAACAGCAGGCGGCGGTATACCCCCTCGGGCACTTTCTCGAGCAAGGGCTTGGCTTCCGCGCCGAACCGCGCCCGGCCGCCGGTGCCCGCGAGGTCCGCGTGCTCCGACAGCTCGTGCACGAGGTAGTCGGCCAGGGACAGGGCGGCGGACTCGAGCCGCTTCTCGAACGCTTCTCGTCCCTCCTCGCCGACGAGCGTGTCGGGATCGTGTCCCTCCGGCAGGAAAAGAAAGCGGATCTCGCGTCCCTCGTGCGCCTCCGGCAGCGCGTTCTGCAGCGCGCGCCACGCCGCGGCCCGGCCCGCCCTGTCGCCGTCGAACGCAAACACCACCTCGCTCACGAGCCTGAAGATCTGCTTCAGGTGCTCGGGCGTGGTCGCCGTGCCCAGCGTCGCGACCGCATAGTCGATGCCTGATTGATGCAGCCGCACGACGTCCATATAACCTTCGACCACCAACAGGCGCTTCAGGGCCGAGCGCGATCTTCTGACCTCGTGAAGCCCGTAAAGCTCCCGACCCTTGTGAAAGAGCGCGGTCTCGGGGGAGTTGAGATATTTCGGCTCCCCCTTGTCGAGGACGCGGCCGCCGAAGGCGATCGTGCGCCCGCGGGCATCGCGTATCGGGAACATGACGCGGTCGCGAAACCGGTCGTAGTGCCGCTGCCCGTCATGGGTCCGTGCGCCTTCCCGCTCGATGATGAGGCCGA
>JBOHXF010000551.1:0-3575 GCA_050737455.1 Opitutaceae bacterium
TGGCCGACCTGCTCTGGCGCGACGGCATCAACGCGCTCGAAGTGGTGCTTCTCGTCCTGTTTTTCGTGCTGTTCGCCCACATCGCGATAGGCTTCTGTTCCGCGCTGGTCGGCTTTTATGTCCTGAACCGGGGGGGCGACAGTTGCCGGATCGGCGCCACGCTCGGACCTGACGAGGACGTGCCGCTTGCGCCGACCGCCGTCATCATCCCGGTATACAATGAGGATCCCAGCCGCGTGTTCGAGGGCGTCCGCGTGCTGTACCGCTCGCTCCAGAAGACGGGCAGCCTCGAGTCCTTCGACTTCTTCGTTCTCAGCGACTCCAATCGGCCGAACCAATGGGTGCAGGAGGAGGTGGCCTGGGCCGAACTCTGCAAGCAGGTCGATGGTTTCGGAAGGATCTTCTACCGCAAGCGCCGGCTCGCGATCAACAAGAAGGCCGGAAACGTGGCGGATTTCCTCCGGCGCTGGGGCAAGCGCTACCGCTACATGGTGGTGCTCGACGCTGATTCGGTGATGACCGGAGAGACCCTGGTGCGCCTCGCGGCGCTCATGGAAAAGAATCCGAGCGCGGGGATCATCCAGACCGCGCCCAGACTGGTCTACGGGGAGACCCTCTACGCGCGGATGCTTTCCTTCGCGAACCGGCTTTACAGCCCCCTGTTTCTCGCCGGGATCAACTACTGGCAGCAGTTCGAGGGCAATTACTGGGGCCACAACGCGATTATCCGGGTGCAGCCTTTCATGGAGCACTGCGCGCTGCCTGGGCTGCCCGGCACCGAACCGATCGGCGGGCGGATCCTCTCGCACGATTTCGTGGAGGCCGCCCTGATGCGCAAGGCGGGCTGGGGGGTATGGCTCGCCGACGAACTGGAAGGCAGCTTCGAGGAGACGCCGCCGACCCTGATCGACAGCGCCAAACGGGACAGGCGCTGGTGCCAGGGCAACATGCAGCACACCTGGCTGCTCACGGCCCGGGGGTTCCGGCCGGCCAATCGCTTTCACCTGCTGATGGGGATCATGGCGTACGGGTCCTCTCTGCTTTGGCTGGCCTTTCTCGTCCTTGGGATGTTCGAGGCGATGAACGACGAGCGGCTCGACCGTCTGGGCATCTTCCGCTCGCCGGACGAGACCTCTTTTTTCGGCTACCATGTGCGGATTCCGGAGGGGCTGACCCTGTTCGTGTTCACGATGCTCATGCTCCTCCTGCCGAAAATCGTCGGCATCGTCGTCATGCTCGGCCGCAAGCGGGAGGTGGAGCGCTTCGGCGGCGCCGGCCGCATCGTCGTCGGCGCCCTGCTCGAAATGATCGGCTCCGCCGTTCTCGCGCCGATCAACATGATGTTCAACGCGCGCTTCGTCGTATTTACCGTGCTGGGCCAGGGGGTGACCTGGGCGTCCCAGAACCGCCGGGCGGGGGAGGACGGGATGGACTGGCGGGAGGCCATTCTGACCCACGGGGGCCAGACGATCTTCGGGCTGGTCTGGGGCGCGTCGGCTTATGTGCTCGTTCCGACCTATTTCTGGTGGCTCTCACCGGTTCTCGTGGGGCTCGTCGGGTCGATCCCGATCTCCCTCCTGTTCAGCAAAGCCGGACTAGGGTTGGCCGCCCGCGACCTCGGCGTGTTCCTTACGCCGGAGGAGTCCCGCCCTCTGCCTGAGCTCAAGCTGCTCCGCCAGCACCTCGATGAGTGCTACCGGCATCTGCGGCCGATCGAACCGCTGCGCGAGGACTACGGCCTCATGCAGGCGGTCCTCGACCCCTACATCAACGCCCTCCACGTGGCGCTTCTGCGTCAGCGGCGTCCGAGCGAGGAGGCCGTCGAATGGTTCACGGAACTGCGCCAGCGTCTGCTGCGCGAAGGCCCCGCCGGATTCCCGGACAAGGAGAAACTGGCGCTCCTGCTCGACGCCGAGTCGATGATCTGGCTCCACCGGGAGCTTTGGTCCCGGCCCGACGAGGGGCTTGCCGAGTGGTGGCTGCTCGCGATGCGGCAGTACAACGTGCTCTCCGCGACCCCGACGACTGCGCTCTACCACTAATGAGGCTTCGCTTCGGACTCCCAGCCGGAAAACGTGACCTGACCGGAATGAGTTTGGGAATTCGAGGAGTCTAGGCGGGCCCGGGCGAGTCGCCGGCCGGCTTGACGCAATCCGCCGCGGCATCCCGGCTTGCCTCGCTGGCCTGCAGGCGTTCGCGTCCGGCGCTTCGGACGATCTCGGTCCGTTTTGCGGGGGAGGATGGCTCGTGCGCCGGGCTGGAGGGTTCGGAGGCGACCAGCCGGGCGAACGCAGCTTTCGTGCGCACGAACGCGGCCTGCAGATCGTCCACTTCGGGGCCCAGCCCAGCGAGGCCCCGTTCCCGCGAGCGCTGTTCCAAAACATCGGCGATCATCTTCATGGAGGCGGCTCCGATGTTGGCGGCGCTGCCCTTCAGGCTGTGCGCGGCCCGGGTGAAGCGGAGCGCGTCGCCCGCGCGCAAAGCGGCTCCGAGTTCGGCGATCCGCACCGGGCTGTCGTCGAGGAAGACGGCGACGACTTCCCGGAGGAAATCGTCCCCGTCGTTTGGGCTGCCGAGCGAGCGGAGCTGTTCGATCGCCGATTCGTCGAGGCTGGGGTCGAGCGCCATCGGTGAAACGATGAGCCGAGGCGCTTATGGGGGGAAGCGGCAAATCATCATACATCAATGAATCCAGATATGTTGATATTTATGCTTGCCACAGCCGGTCGGGCGCCTTCCAATCCGCCCATTCCCATGGGCAAATCCTTCGTTTTCTCTTCCGAGTCCGTCGGCGAGGGCCATCCGGACAAGGTGGCCGACCTCATCTCGGACAGCGTGCTCGACGCCTGCCTCGCGCAGGATCCCGGCAGCCGGGTCGCCTGCGAGACCCTGGTCAAATCCAACCAGGTGGTGATCGCCGGCGAAATCACGACCTCGTCCCCGCTCAATTACGAACAAATCGTGCGCGCGGCCGTCCGCGATATCGGTTACGTGCACGATGACGACGTGTTTCACGCCGACCGGATATTCATCCACAATCTGGTCACCCGACAGTCCCCGGACATCGCGCAGGGCGTCGATGCGCGCGCGGCCGCGGGCAAGGCGGGCGCCGAGCAGGGCGCGGGCGACCAGGGCCTGATGTTCGGCTACGCCTGCAACGAAACTCCGGAGATGATGCCCACCGCGATCATGTTCGCGCACCGCCTGGGCCGGGAGCTGACGAAGCTCCGCAAGGCCGGGGTGGTGGGCTGGCTCCGGCCCGACGCCAAGTCCCAGGTCTCGATTCGCTACGAGAACGACCGGCCCGTGCGCATAGAGAACGTGGTGATCTCCACCCAGCACACCCCCAGCGTGAAGAACGAGGACATCCGGGAGTTTCTGGTCGAATATGTGATCAAGAAAACCCTGCCGGCGGGCATGATGGACGCGACAACCCAGTTTTACATCAATCCGACGGGCCGTTTCGTCGTCGGCGGGCCCGAGGGCGACTCCGGCCTCACCGGGCGCAAGATCATCGTCGACAGCTATGGCGGCTGGGGTCGACATGGCGGCGGCGCGTTCTCGGGCAAGGACCC
>JBOHXF010000552.1:0-2870 GCA_050737455.1 Opitutaceae bacterium
CCTTCGTTCCACTCGGAGCCAGGCCGCCGTTGAAACACTTCCGCCCCTCCACCCTCCCCTGCGGCGTGATCCGGAAGACGGTCGGCAGCGGCCGCGGGCAGGTGTTGAACTGATTATTCGTCGAAAAGCCCTCGAAGAACACGTTCGCATAATAGGGGGCGCGCGGCCCGTTTCGATAATCCAGGCGCCCCACGTCCACCCGCGCCCACTGGTGGCGGCTGAACGGGACCCCCTTCATAAAATCGGCGAACGGCGTGAAGAGGTGATAGAGGTTCTGCGGGTCCACCCAATCGCCCCACCCAAACACGAGCGGCCCGCCGGCCGCGCCGCCGAAGGCGCAACCCCACAGGCCGTTGTGCAGCGAGATGCCGGTCGGATCGACCTGTGCCCAGCGACCGTAATGGCCCAGGCCGAATTCCGACAACAGGTAGGGCTTGCGGCGCCGGCCGGACATGAACCGGGATGCCCACAGGGTCGCAGACGCCTCGTCGAACTGCGTGTACAGATTGGTCGCAACAAAATCCATCTCGGGCAGATCGTCGACCTCCTTGCGGCCGTCCACGTTGCCGAAGTCGGTGTTGATCGGGTGGTGGTTGGGATCGATCGAACGCAGGTAACGGGCCATGTTGCGGTGCCACGCCGACACCGTCGCGGGGTTGTAGTCGTTGCAGGAGTCGACCTCGTTCCACAACATCCAGGAAAAGATCGCGGGGGAATAGGACCACCGGGCCACGATGTACCGCAGACGGGCGCGGAACAGCCGGGCCGCCTCGGCGTTCGTGAAAAACTCGGCGGGTGCCGCCAGCGGCCCGCCGTTCGCCTTGTTATAGGAGTACGCCTCCCACCAGACGCCTTTCCGCAGGTACTGTTGGGTCTCGAGGGTGGGCATGACCTCGACCCCCAACCGATGCGCCAGGTCGACGAGTCGGTCGGCGCGCCACGCACCCTTCAGATCGTATCGGCCGGCCGCCCGCCCGGCTTTCATCGACCACTTGCTCTCGAGATCCATGTGAACGTAACACCACCAGGTGCGGATCAGATTGCCTCCCGCCCGCGCCAGCCGTGTGAGCCCATGGTCCATCGCGTAGGAGCCGGCCTTGGAGTAACAGAGCATGTTTGCGCCCACGCCGAAAAACGGCGTGCCGTCCTGCCACTGAAAGTAGTGGGGATTAATCCGCGACACCCGGATGAACCCGTGGCCGCCGCCGCTGGCCGTGCAGGCGAAGCTCCCCGGCGCGCTTTCGATGGTGCGGACCCCCGCCGCCAGCCGCAGGTGATAGTGATAGACCCCGACCTTGGTGGGAGTGAGGCGAACCTTCCAGCAAGGCGGTCCCACAGGCGCCAGATGCTCCCGCCCCGCGATCTCCTCCCGCGAGTATCCCTGATAATAAAAGGCCGGCACCGAAAACGAGCTCCCGTCGGGCCTTTCGACCAGGCAATCGATGGCCACCTGCGCCGGGTCAAAAGGGTCGGACCACGGGCCGCCGGCCTGAAAGGTCAGCTCGAATTTGCCGTAGCGCGGCACCGCGGTCTCGTTGACCCGTAAACCCGACAACGTCGGAGCGGAACCCGATCCGACGCTGACCTTTGGAGCCGCGCGGAGGCCGGGCATCGTGATGAGCAGGAAGCCGCCAACGATCGCCGCGGCGGCCCGCGACCGGGGGAAGAGAGGGAACGTTCGTTTAGGCATGACGTGAAAGGACCAAATAGCCGGAAATTAAATTGCCCGGACATCCCCCTTCGGTCGCCCGAAGACCAATGGTGCGATGATGGGAGCTACGCGATCCGCGGACGACTGCGAGGGATGGCTGGATGGCACCGGGAGAAAACAGGCGAACAATGATCTGGCCTGTGTAAATCATGATCAGATCCCACCGGGCGGGCGCCTCAGCTTGACACAGCGTTTAGTCTAAACGGGAGCCCAAGCCCGCCAGCGCCTTCGGGGAGTTGCCGTAGCAGCGGGGCGGTAGCCTTCGGTGGGGAATCATTCATGGGGCTTCGCGAGGATGCGTGAATATCCGGTGAATAACTGAAAGCGCTTGGAAAACACTTCTTTGCTTGACCTTTGTGGGAGGAAATGGAGAGAAATGGGGTGTAGTGGGGCATACCCTCATGACTCGCCCAACCACAGCTCTGTATACCGGGCTTTTCCGGCATAACCTCGACGACAAGGGACGCTTGACGATACCGGCGTCCTGGAGGGACGCGCATGGCGAGGACGACGTGTTCCTTTCAACTCCGCACCCGGACGGCTACATCGCGGTCCTGCCGCCGGCGGAGGTGGCCAAGCTCCAGGCGAAAATCGCGGGCTTGGCGCTGAGCGACGGCGCCGGCCAGGATTTCGCGGCGCGATTCTTCGCGCAGACGCAGTCGTTCTCATTCGACAAGCAGGGGAGGGTGGGCCTGAACGCCGAACTCCTGCGCCAGGCGGCAATCTCCAAGGAGGCGGTCCTCGTGGGATCGCTGACCAAATTTCATCTCTACGCTCCCGCGCGGTGGGAGAAGGTGGAGGCCCGGACCTCCGGCGAAAACTTCGGCGATCTCATGCGCCGGCTGGGCATCTGACGTCATGGCGCGAGTCTTCAAGATGGTCCCCCTTCGCAGCCCGGCGCGCACGGTGCCGGGGGTTATCACGGTAAGCGCGCGGGTCCGGTACGTGCCTCCCCTGCGGCGGGTGACCTGGGCCGGAGGCCGCAACCGGAGGGCGGAGGGCGATGAGAGCCAATCCCGTTGAAAGCGTTCCCGAGGCGATGACGCCCGGCCACACGCCCGTATTGCTGCGCGAGACGATGGAGCTCATCGCCCCCCGGGCCGGCGGCCGCTATCTCGACGCGACGTTCGGCGGCGGCGGCCACAGCGCCGCCCTGCTT
>JBOHXF010000553.1:0-1934 GCA_050737455.1 Opitutaceae bacterium
CTCGTGATGGACGCGATCGACCGCCTGCCCGAAACCGGCGACCGCGGCGTGTACTTGAAGCAGCAGATCAAGGACAAGCTGGTCGAGCACAACCTCTACATCCAGAAATGCGGCCAGGACCTGCCGGAGGTGCGGAACTGGAAGTGGGTCGGCTCAACGTAGGAAAGGAGGAGGCACGCAAATGAACCCGGAACCCGCGAAGACCGCCGCCGAGTTGGCCGCACAATTGACGCCGGGCGAGCGGGCTGTATTACGATGCCCGCCCCATCGCCAACATGTATCACACCCAGAGCATCCTCGCCTATGAGATGAACGGGGCGCCCCTCCCCGAACTGCATGGCGCGCCGTTGCGCCTGCGCGACGAGTTCGAACTGGGCTTCAAGCGGGTCAAATGGATCCAGACGATCGAATTTGTCGATTCTTTCAAGGGACTGGGTTCCGGCCAGGGCGGGGTCAACGAGGATCACGAATTCTTCGACTGGCGCGCCCCGATCTGACCTCGACGCCTTGCACTTCAGCCAACGGGAATGACGATGAATACGGCCACAGATCGCCCGCGCTCTAAGGGAATTCCCTACTCAACCTTCGCCGCGGCTCCAATAGGCGCGGTGCGGCGGATCCGCTAATCTGGCGCTCGTCAGCCCTCACCTCCGATGATCGAGAACCCGGCCGTCGCTCCGATTTTTCCGCGCCCCCTGGCTGCGCTCATCGGATTCCCCGCGGGCCGCGGGCCGCGCCCGCCATGCGGCTTCTTCGTCATCGGCGCCACCCACCGCACGGCGCCCCTCCGGATGCGCGAACGGCTGGCGCTCTCGACGGAAGCGGAGGCCGAGCTTGCCCGGGAGCTGGCGTGCGTCGACGGGCTTCAGGAGTTCGTCCTGCTCAGCACCTGCAACCGGCTGGAGCTCTACGGCGTGGCTGCGCATCCCGGGGCGATCGGCGATGCCGAGTCCCGGTTGTGCGCGCACCAAGCCATCGTCCCCGCCGAGTTCGAGGAGATTCGGCTGCGCCGGGAGGCCGCGGGTGCCCTGCGCCACATCCTGGAAGTCGCCGTTGGGCTCGATTCGCAGATGCTCGGCGAAACCGAAATCTTCGGGCAGATGAAGCGGGCCTACACGACCGCCCAGGCTCGCGGTTCTGCCGGCCCCGTCTTGAACCGCGTGTTCCAGAAGGTGTTTCAGGGCGCCAAGCACGTCCGGACCCGTACCGCCATCGGCGCGGGCCAGGTTGGCGTGGCCAGCGTGGCGGTCGAGCTTGCGCTGAACATCTTCGGAAATCTGTCCGACCGCCGAATCCTGCTGCTGGGCGCCGGCGAAATCGGTGCGAAGGCCGCGCGTGCTTTTCGAAGCCGTGGCGCCCGTCTGCTCACCGTTGCGAGCCGCCGGCCGGAGGCGGCCGACTCCCTGGCCCGCGAACTCGGCGCGGCCACGCTGGCGTTCGAATCCCGCGAGGCCCGGCTCGCCGAGTTCGACGTGATCGTCTCATGCACTTCCGCGGCCGGTACGGTCCTGTCGGCGCCCGGAGTCACGGCCGCGATGCGGAGCCGACCGGACCGGCCGTTGTTTTTCATCGATCTGGCGCTTCCGCGCGACATCGATCCGGGCGTCGGCCGCCTCGCCAACGTCTTCGTCTACAATCTGGACGATCTGGCGAAGATCGCTGAGGAAAACCGCGCCGCCCGATCGGCGGAAGTCGCCAGGTGCCATGCGCTTATCGAGGCGCGAGCCGACGCCCTCTGGGGGCATCTTGCCTTTCGAGTGTTTGCCGCCTGAACGAACGATCAGCCCTCACTCTCCGAAAAGCCGTCATCGCCGACGTCGATCTTTCCGCGTGGTCCTTTTCGGTCGCCGCCGTGCCGGCAAGCCTGGCTCGGGCGAGCGGCGCTCGCGGAATGGAGCGGCGGCCGATTGGACGGTGGACCGGCCGCCGTCGGC
>JBOHXF010000554.1:0-3345 GCA_050737455.1 Opitutaceae bacterium
CAATCGTCGATGGTCACCGTGTTGTAACCGCGTGCGGCGAGACCCGTCTTCACCAGCGTCCGGGCGTTGTCGAGAATGGTTTGCGCGGTGAAGCCGCACTGGTAGTGCGCCCAATCGTTCCAGCCCATCGGTGGAGTGCGGGCCAGAGACCCTGGCGCGTCAGCCGCCGCGGCGAAGGAGCAGGCCACCGTGCCGCAGACGAAGGCCAGCAGAAGGGTTGTGAGGACGAGGTGCGGAAAACGGTGCAGGCGTGAAGTGCGAGTAGGCATGTCGATCCACCGGAAGCGAAATTTCTTGCGGCCCTAAGCGACCCCAAGTTGAAATCTATTTGGCAAAAACGTCAACTTACGCGGCTGATCGTAATTGTGGCCGGCTGCGCTTCATGCGCTTGCTCCGTTGCGCGAATAAATCTTCACGTGCGAGACGACGCGGCTGATGGCGCCGCTTGGGCTGGGCGAATCCGGCGTCCGGCCATTGTGAACAGCAAAAAAGAGTCCAAGCAGTTGCCCCACGATCACATCCACCGGCGGGCGACATGCGTCCGGAAAATCCTTGGGCGCTTCAAGCGAAAGAACATTTGGTGTAAGCGCAGTTAGACGGCCGTCCCGGGCGGGAGTTACAACTACCATGCGGGAGCCAAGCTGCTTCTCGCGCAACTCCGCAAGCAGGTCGATTTCGTATTGCGCGAGCGGCTCGTTCCCGGAAAGATAGGCGACGACCAGCGTGGTCGCGTCTAAGGAAGAGAGCGGGCCATGGCGCAGCCCGAGCGCCGATTGCGCAATGGTATGGATGCGGCCGGCATTCAGCTCCAGCACCTTGAGCGCGGACTCATCCGCGACGGCCTGGAGCGCGCCCGTGCCCAGGAAGCAGACTTGGTCCGTCTGCGTTTCGGAGAGCGCAGAGGCGAGGTCCGCAGCCGACGGCAGCAGACGCTCCCCCATTCCGGCCAGGCTTTCGGCCAGTGACACATAGGTCTGGGGAGTGCGGATATACGCCAGGAATTGTCCGGCGACCACCAGATTCGAAAAGGAACTGGTCATGGCGAGTCCGCGATCATTCACTGCATCGTCGAGAACGACCGAGGCGAGGCTGGGATTCCCGGTGAATTGCTGAGCCATGGCGCCAGCGCGGTTGCAGGTGAGCACCAGATGGCGAACACGCGGATACCGCTCAAGCGCCTGCTCAATGAGCGCGACCCCTTCGGAGCTGTCCCCGGAACGGGAAAGCGAGATCAAAAGATAATTTCTGTCGGGAAGGAGATAGTCTTCCAGATTGGTCAGCAACTCCGTGCTGGCCACCGCGGCCACCCCGCATTGCCATTGGCGGCGGAGCACCGCGGCCAGCGCCCTGCCGATATAGTCTGAGGTGCCGGCCCCGGTCAGCAATACGCTGAGACGATCCACCGGCCCGGATTCATCGAGAAAGGCGAGAATTTGAGCGCGCCGTTCGGTGAGAAGTTTCACTGTTCCACGCCATGTAGCCGGCTGCTGCTGGATTTCGCCGGGTGTATGAACCAGCCCCCGGGATTGCCTCTCCCCCTCCGGCAGTACAAGCAGTTTTGAAAGTGAATCGCTCAACGGTGTGCTCCTTTGTGACGAAATAAAACAATTTCTGAAATCTGATCCAGCGGCGGTGCAGTCGTCCGCACCAATGACCTGAGCATCCTGGCAGCCGCTACGACCCCTAATTTTCCGTCCATGGGACTGCCCTCGACCGATTTCTAGGGATTACAAATGTTACGCGCCGACCGGAAACCGTTTCCGGTTGATGGATTGCTCGAGCATTCGACCCGGAGAACCGCCGATCCATGGCGAAGCTCCCACTGGTATCGTGAATCGGGAAAAGTAATCACTTTTTGTTTTTATTTATTACTCAATATTCTGTTTAGTTCGCTATGGGATGCTTTGTCAAGACCAGCCGATGGATGTTGGCGGGATCAAACCCCAGGGGGATGGAGCCCTTTACAACAAGATGGAATTGAGTTTTCCCGGCCAGGCCATCCAGTCCTTTTCCGCGAAGGGTCACCAGATAGTTGCCGGCGTGAGTGTAGGCGTGGCTGACCTGCGGCCCCTGAACGGATACTCCGTCACCAAAATCCCATTGATACGTGATCGCCGGCGTCTCTGGACTGGCTGTGTTCGCGGTGAAGCTCACCGTTTCCCCGGCGTCGGCCGAGGACGGATGCTGCGCCTGAACCTGTGGAGCCTGCGCCGGAACCGCGGTATCAATGATCTTCAGGACGCGGACGGAGTGGGGGGGCTGCGTCACCACGATTGGATTCGAGCTGGCCAATTGATTCTTGTCTAAAACGCCGGAGATGGAGTACGGCCCTTTCCCGCTCAGGCCCAGGCTGGCCAGCGAGATGCTGTGAGTGCGCGGTTTTTCTGTCCAGTTGAAGATGGTCAGAATGTTTTGCCGCCCGCTTTCTTTCAGCAGAAAAATGCTTGGCTGTTCGTCTTCCGGCAAATACGTCATCAGATCAAGCGGGATAGAGGAGCGGCCCAGTCGCGCCATGTCGATCAGGTCCTGATTTTCGACCAGAGCGAGGCGTTCCGGCTCGGAGCCGAGTATAGGCAGGTCGTCTCCAATTTCATACATGCCGCCCGTCACCGCGGCAAGCGCGATGGAGACCTTGGCCTCATCCAGCGTGAGCGGATGCATACCTTTGCGCCGGGGCCGGCCACCCACGGTTTCTTCCGAAACCGAGAACGCGTCGGGATCGGCCACAAAAAAATTGCGATTCATGTAGTAGCGCGCGGCAATTCCCGGAGCCGCCTCCCGGCTTCGTGAGAAGGAGTGGCCGGTGTCCTGCGAGATGCGTCCAAAATCGACGTAGCCGACGGGGTTCAGCATCGCACTGCCGTCTTTGTCGAGCAGCACGTTGTTGCCGACCGCCTGCCGGATAATGCCCAGGCCGATCCGTTGCGCCTCCATTGCCGTGGTGTGCGGACGATAGTAGTAGCCCTCGATCGCGCTGTCGTCCATGAAGTCGAGCTTGATATAGCGGATTCCCCACACGTGAGCCAGCGTGGAATAGGTCTGATAAAGATACTTCTGCGCGCCCGGATTGGTGCAATCCAGCATGTAGAGTTGGTCTTTCTTTCCGGACACCCACCCTGCCGGGATGGGTTTGCCCTGAGCGTTGTGAACCAGCCAGTCGGGATGATGTTGGTAAACCCATGCGCGCTCAGACACTTCAAACGGCGCGGTCCAGATTCCGGGAGTGAGGCCCAGCCCGGTGACTTTTCTTTCCAGCGGCGCAACCCCATTCGGAAACAGCGTTGCGTCAGGCGTGGTGTACTCGCCACGGGCATACTGATAGCCCTCGTCGATGTGGAAGAAGTC
>JBOHXF010000555.1:0-9061 GCA_050737455.1 Opitutaceae bacterium
GCTGATCGGGTGGCGCAGGTCTATGGGAAGCTTCCCGAGTCTGTTTTCCTTCGCGCCGGGGACGCATGGCACCTGGCGACAGCAGTTCAGCAGCGACTGACGGCCATTTACTCCAACGACTCAACGCTCCTGGCGGCGGCTCCGCATTTCCAGTTGGAAGGCCGGAATGTCCTGCTCGCGTAAGCATCAAAAGGACGCCTTCGCATTTGGTTGACCGCGGCTGCCGCGGAATCGTCAGGGCGACAGGTGCAGCAGGCGGATGGCCAGCAGCGACCCCGTGCTGATGAACGCCCAGAGCGTGGGTCCCGCCGCGACCGTGCGCCATCCCACGACCTTGAGGGCGCGGACGGAAAGCGAAGTGCCGATCAGAAAAAGGACGAGGATCATGCCGCGCCGCGCCACCTCAGAAATTTCCGGCGACCAGTCCGAAATGACCGATAGTTGGACGCGCTGACCGCGACATCCAGGCCATGTGCTCGGGCACGGACGGGTCGCGGCCGCCGAAGTCTGCCGCGAGCCGTTTATCCTGCGGGAAGAGGGATCGGGAACCCGGGCAGTGGTGGAGCGGGCGCTCCGCCGCAAGGGTCTCAAGCTGCGGCCGCTCATGTCGGTAGCCAGCCCGGAGGCGATCAAGAAGCTGGTCGCCTCGGGCGCGGGGCTGGCCATCGTCTCCCGCCTGATCGTCGCCCTGGAAATCGAGGCGGGCTCCCTGGGCGTCATCCCGCTCAGGGACCTGACGATCCTCCGGCCGCTCCACCGGCAGCGGGTCCGCGGCCGGGAGCAAAGCCCGAGAGCATTCGTCGGCGGGGTCGTGATCTCGACTCGACGATTCGCGATCTGCGCATAGAATCGGCCTATCGCCTAAAGCAGTTCGGCGAAGAACGGACGAGTCGCAAGGACTCGATCCGAGGATGGTTCCCGTCCGATGGTTCGATCTTGACTCCGCGATGCACGCGAAGCGATTGCAAAAGGAGATCGGCGGGTTATTTTCCGAGCTGACTGAACAAAAGCGCATGAAAATCGGCATCATCGGTTCGGGCGACGTGGCGAAGGCCTTGGGCAGCGGTTTCCTCAAGCACGGGCATGAGACCGCCATGGGGACGCGCGATCCCGCCAAGCTGGGGGAGTGGGCGAAGCAAAATCCGAAGGGCCGGATTGTCGGTTTTGCGGATGCGGCGAAGTTCGGCGAGATCGTCATCCTGGCGGTCAAGGGGTCGGCCGCAGCCGAAGCTTTGCGCGCCGCCGGGGCTGGGAACCTCGCGGGCAAGACGGTGATCGACGCGACCAATCCCATCGCGGACGCGCCCCCGGTCAACGGCGTCCTCCGTTTTTTCACCGACCTGGACGACTCGTCGATGGAACGCCTGCAGCGGGAATTCGGCGATGCGCATTTCGTGAAAGCCTTCAATTCGGTCGGCGCCGCCTGCATGGTGGATCCCCAGTTCAAGGGGGGGAAGCCAACCATGTTCATCGCGGGCGATAACGACGGCGCCAAAAAAGACGTCACGGCGATCCTGGACGAATTCGGATGGGAAACGGCGGACATGGGCGCCGCCGAGGCTGCGCGGGCCATCGAGCCGCTTTGCATGCTCTGGTGCATCCCGGGATTCAGGAAGAACGATTGGATCCACGCGTTCAAACTGCTGAAATGAAGCTCGCCAAGGTCGAGCCCGCGATGCGCTCGTTCCGCTTTGGGTACACCGTTTTCCGGAATGCCCCGACCAAGGTTGCGGGATATCTGAGATTGGCCGCGAACTTGCCAAGCACGCTGCTCGACCTCGGCCGCTGAGCAAGCTCTCCGGCCGGACCCGTTGCCTTCAGTCTCGCCGAGACGGCCGGCCGATGGCCGACTGGAGGGCGAGCTGGCCTCCCACCAAGGCGGCTAGAAACAACGCGCCCCACCGAACCTCGGTCTTCATGAGGTATCCACCCTCGACGGCAAAAATCGCCAGCGCCAGGCCGAAAACGTCGAGCATGCTCCACCTCCGGCCCAGTTGCATGAGGCGGTAAAGCGTCGGGTCCGGCCGCTTGGATCGCGCCTGCCACCACCAAGCGAACGTGACCGACCAGGTGGCGACCGGCAAGACCACGAGAAACAAGCCGATGATCACCGCCGGCAACAGCGAGCCGGAGCGGACCAGCGTCGGCAAAACCGTGGCGATGCTATAGGCTTTGTCGGCCACGAACCAATCATGGATCCGAAGGAATGGCAGGCCCATGGCCCCGGCAAGTGCGACTCCCGACAGAGCCAGCCATCCGCCGCTGCGCCGGGACGCCTGCATTGAGGCCGTTCGTGACAATGAGGCGCGCGGCAGCGCGGCCGAAAGGAGCTCCCCGCTTGCCATGCTGAGGACGATTGCCGTGACAAAAACCGGGATGCCGACCAGCGGCCGCGCGCCCACGAGCAATTGTCCGGAGGCGAGGGCAAGGATCAGGCACACGAGGAAAACGTCGAGCATCGACCACTTGCCGAGGCGATCGACCAGCGCGAGCCAACGGCGGTGGCTCGGATTGCCGAGACCGGCTCCGCAGAGCCAGGCGAGCACGCCCAGCTTGACGAAGGGGAACACGATCGAAAATGCCACCACCAAGACGGAGAGCACCTGCAGGCCCGTGGACCAGAGCATCGCGGCGGAATGGAACAGCGAATAAGGCTGCTTTTTGAGCCCGATCCTCAAATCCATGAAAGGGACAAAAAGGACCGCGAGATTGCATGCGAGCGAGACCGACAATAGCGCGCCCGTGAGCAGCCGCCGGCCGCGGGTCAGGGCGGGAGGGCTCGACGGCGGCAAGTCGAGGGCGTTTCCAGCTTTTGGGGTCATGGGCGTCCGCAAGGGCTATCGGCAAACTGAGCCAACCGGCGCCGAGGTCAATGCGCGGAAGCCGAGATGGCCCGCCGTTCTTCCGATCCCTCGCCTCCGCTTCCGAAGCCCCTGGGCCGGTGGTTTTCTCTCCTGCGACCTCGTGGTGATCGATCGACAGCGTCCCGACCGGAAATCAGGCGCGAAGCAAGGTAACGGGGCTCGAATCCGTCCCGCTCCGCCTCTTATGCGATGCGCCGCTCGCCAC
This sequence comes from Opitutaceae bacterium, assembly GCA_050737455.1. Classification (GTDB taxonomy): domain Bacteria; phylum Verrucomicrobiota; class Verrucomicrobiia; order Opitutales; family Opitutaceae; genus Palsa-1447. The sequence goes on from JBOHXF010000555.1 coordinate 3,070, forward strand.
GAATGTGCCGTACGCAAGAGGGACGGACGATTGTCTTCCGCATTGGGGCTCTCCGACGATATCACATTGAAGTGCTCCGGCCTTGGGGCACGCTGCCGGCAATGCCCATAGGATCTTGTGCCGCGCCGAACCGAACCCCTAAAATGAAGACGACGGCCTTCCCGCGGCTCGGATGGGGAAGAGGGACCTGGCTGGTTCTCGCCGGCTTGCTCGGATCGGCCGCGGCTGGCGCGCAGCCGTTGAATGCGGGCGGCGCGCGCAAACCGGAATCGGCAAGGGCCCTTCAAGTCATCCGGCTCGATGGCCGCGCCGGCGGCCGGCGCTTCGACGGCATCGGCGTCGTCGACGGCGGCGGCGCGACTTCGGTCCTGCTCAAGGATTATCCGGAGCCGAAACGCAGGCAGATCCTCGATTTGGTTTTCAAGCCCAAGTTCGGCGCGTCCGTCAGCGCCCTTTATGTGGAAATTCCGGGTGATGGAAATTCGACGCAGGGCTCCATGCCCAGCCACATGCACACGCGGGGCGACCTCGATTACTCCCGCGGCTACATCTGGTGGATCATGCGGGAGGCCAGAATGCGCAACCCCGGCCTGACGCTGGACGCGAACGTTTGGAGCGCCCCCGGTTGGATCGGGCACGGCGATTTCTGGTCCCAGGACGGCGCGGACTACGACCTGAAGTGGCTTCAGGGGCTCAGGAAAGTTTACGGCCTGGAGTTGGACGCCATCGGCTGCCGCAACGAGCGGGGCGTCAGCTATCCGTTCGCCAAGATGCTCCGCGCGACCCTCGACGCCCACGGATTTGGGAATGTTCGGATCCATGCGTTCGATAACTGGCAGCGGGACAAGCTGGATTTCGTCAAGGACATGTTCACCGACCCGAGGCTGCGCAAGGCCATCGGCATCATCAGCGCCCACACTTTGTCCGAGATGCCCGCGTCGGCGCGGGACCGGGCGATGGCGGACGCTTTGCACAAGCCGATTTGGGACACCGAGGAGCACGTCTACCGGAAGGGATTCGCCTGCGAGATCGGCATCGTGCGGGCCTTCAACCTGAATTACCTCCTCAGCGGCGCCACCAAGATCGTGAACTGGTATGGCATTGCCGGCCTCTACCCGCTGGAGCCCTATTCCCATGACCCGGCCATGCTGATCGCGAATTCCCCGTGGAGCGGCCATTACCGGGTCCGCGAGGCCCTCTGGGGTTACGCCCATTATGGGCAATTCACGCAAATCGGCTGGGAATACCTCAATGGCGGATGCGGAGAATTGGCCCGAGGCGGAACGTTTGTGACGCTGAAATCCCCGGGCGGCGACTATAGCGTCATCATCGAGACCGAGGACGCCAAGGAGCCCCAGCGCGTCCGTTTTCAAGTACGGGGCGGATTGTCGCGCAAACGGCTCGGCGTCTGGTTCAGCGACGCGAGGGAGCAATTCGTCCGGCTGCCGGGGATCGATCCGGAAAACGGCGGCTTCACGGTCACGCTCCAACCCGGCTCCATCTATTCGATCACCACGACCCGTGGGCAGAGGAAAGGTTCGTATGACCGCATTCCCGCGCGAGGGCATTTTCCCTTCCCGTATTATGAGACCTTCGACGAGTATTCCGCGCCGAAGGAATGGGGCTGCCTGCCGCGTTACACGGCCGATATCGCCGGCGCCTTTGAAATCGCCGAGCGTCCGGATGGAAAAGGGAAGTGCCTGCGCCAGGTCGTTTCGACGCCACCGATTTCTTGGGCGCCGGAGGGGTTCCCTTACACGATCCTAGGCAGCGAACGCTGGAGCAACTACGCGGTCAGCGCCGATGTCTACCTAAACCCCGGCGATTCCGCGGGCGTCATGGGCCGGATCAGCAGCGTCGGCACGGGCTACGGCTGCGAGCCGGAAGGGTACTTGCTGCAACTCGGGGCGGAAGGCCGATGCCGCGTGGAGGTTTGCCGCGGCGATGCGGCTGGGAAGTCCGTCGCCGATCCCGAGGGGGGAGGGCGGGTGCTGGGCGGCATCCGGCTCGCCCACATAGGCCCGGGCCAATGGCACAACTTGAAGCTGCGCTTCGATGGAGCCCGGATCACGGCATGGGTGGATGGACGTCCGGTTTTGACCGTGACCGACTCGCGGTACTCCCGGGGCATGGCCGGGCTGATGGCCGGATGCGCGGGCGGCGCGCTGAGCACGCCCTATTTCGATAACGTTTTGATCAAGGGGCTTGATGCCCCGGTGCCCGCTCCCACGCCGGCCTCGCTGCCCCAGACGCCGATTTACGGTCCGGCAAACGCGATCTCCGGGCGCGGCGAGCCTTGCCCGCCCGCTGCGTCGGGTTTGAGGAGCGGGACGTCGAATGGGGGACTCGGTCGGCGCGCACTTATGGCCCCCCGAATCCGGGCTACTTGATGGCGGGATCCGTTCCGGGAGGGGCGTTTTCCCGAAAAGCTACTTGCGCGAGGGTTTAGCAATAGTAGCCTGGGGTGGTTTACGTCCTAAACCGAACACATGGTTTCCGCGAACACCGAACTGGGATACAACAGCAAGATCGAGGGCGACGTCATCGTCTCGCGCGCCGACGCCGTGATCAATTGGATCCGCGCCAACTCGATGTGGCCGATGCCCATGGGCCTCGCCTGCTGCGCCATCGAACTGATGGCCGCCGCCGCGAGCCGTTTCGACATCGCCCGGTTCGGCGCCGAGGTGATGCGCTTTTCACCCCGCCAGTCGGACGTCATGATCGTCGCGGGCACCGTCACTTACAAGATGGCGGCGCCCCTGCGCCGCATCTACGACCAGATGGCGGCGCCGAAATGGGTGATCGCGATGGGCGCGTGCGCCAGCACCGGCGGCATGTACCGGAGCTACGCGGTTTTGCAGGGCGTGGACCGGATCGTGCCTGTGGACGTTTACATCAGCGGCTGTCCGCCGCGGCCCGAGGCGCTCCTGGACGGCCTCATCAAGCTCCAGGAGAAAGTGAAGCGGCAACCCTCCGCGAAGCACCTCCTGTCGGCCTGAGGACGGCCTGCCGGGTCCCTCTTCCCTCGCCTCATGGCCGCAGCTCTCGACCTATCCGCCGCCCTTTCCGCCCGGTTTCCCGGAGCGGGACCGCGGCCGAGCCTGGATCACCCCGCCTTTCGCGTCGCTCCGGCCGACGTCGTCGCGGCACTCGGATTCCTTCGGGACGAACTCGGGTTTTCCTTCCTTGCCGACCTGACGGCGATCGACGAGTCGGCGGCCGCGAGCCCCCGGTTCACGGTGGTCTACCACCTTTATTCGCCGGAACGCCACGATTACGTGCGGATCACGGCGGATTGCGCCGACGATGCGGCGCCGGTGATGCCGAGCATCTGCGCTCTGTGGCCCGGCGCCAACTGGCACGAGAGGGAGGTATACGACATGTTCGGGATCCGCTTCGAGGGCCATCCGGACCTTCGCCGAATCCTCATGTGGGACGGCTATCCTTATTTCCCGCTTCGCAAGGAGTTCCCGCTGGCCGGACTCGACACCCCGCTGCCGGACTCGGAGGTGGGCGAGGAGACGCAGGCCGGGCTGATCCCCTCGCCCATGCTGGGCGGTCCCTTTGTCGCCCGGCCGGGGTCCGTCAACATGGGGGCGGCCGAACCGCAGGCGAAAGACGAAGCTTGGAGCGAACGGAGGGAGAAACCGCAATGACGCAGCGCACGGCTGCCGAGTTTTCACATCCGGACACTGCGGCCAAATCGGCCGCGGCGGAGTTCGAGACGGAGAAAATGTCCCTCTCGATGGGGCCGTCGCATCCGTCGACGCACGGGGTCCTGCGACTGCAAATGGAACTCGACGGCGAGATCATCACGAAGGCGGATCCGGTCGTCGGCTACCTGCACCGCGGCGACGAGAAGATCGCGGAGAACATGACCTACAATCAGTTCGTTCCGTACACGGACCGGCTGGACTACCTTGCACCCCTCGCCAACAACATGGCGTACGCCATCGCGGTCGAGCGGCTCGCCAAGCTCGACGTGCCTCCGCGCTGCCAGGCTATCCGGGTCATCACCGCGGAATTGGCGCGCATTTCCTCGCACCTCATGGGGCTGGGGGCGTACGGGATCGACGTCGGCGCCTGGACCGTGTTTCTCTATTCGTTCACCGAACGCGAGAAGCTTTACCGGCTCTTCGAGGAATTGACCGGCGCCCGGTTCACAACGAGCTATACGCGGATCGGCGGGCTCCTGCGCGACGTGCCCGCCGGGTGGCTGGAGCGGGTGGACGCCTTTTGCGACCAGTTCCTGCCGATCCTCGAGGAGACCCTGAAGCTGCTTACGCGCAACAAGATCTTCCTGGACCGGGCCATGGACATCGGGGTCATCTCCAAGGAGGACGCCCTGGCCTACGGACTCACCGGACCCGTCCTTCGCGGCTCGGGGGCGGCGATGGACCTCCGCAAGGATCGGCCCTACAGCGGCTACGACCAGTACGACTTCGACGTTCCCGTCGGAACGAAAGGGGACTGCTACGACCGCTATCTCGTGCGGGCCGAGGAGATGCGCCAGTCGGTGCGGATCGTGAAGCAGGCGGTCGCCAAGTTTCCGGGCGGCCCGTGGTACGCGGTTGATGCGAAGAGGATTTTCGGGCCGCCCAAGGAACGGATCCTCACTTCGATGGAAGAACTCATCCAGAATTTCATGCTGGTGACCGAAGGGCCGCAAATGCCTGCGGGAGAGGTGTACTTCGAGGCGGAGAACCCGAAGGGCGCGCTCGGATTCTTCGTTGTCAGCCGGGGCGGGGGCGTGCCGTGGCGGCTCAAGATCCGCGCCCCTTCGTTCTGCAACCTGTCCGTCCTGCCGAAAGTCTGCGTCGGCGCCATGATCACCGACGTGGTTTCGATCCTCGGATCGCTCGATTTCGTGATGGGCGAGTGCGACCGCTGAAATGAACCTGAAACCCGAAACCCTGAGCCGGATCGACGAGGCGATTTCGCATTATCCGGAGAAGCGCAGCGCGGCCCTGCCGCTCCTGCACCTCGTCCAGGAGGATCAGGGTTACATTTCGGCGGAGGCGGTCGATTGGATCGCGGCCCGGCTGGAGCTTCAGCCGATCAATGTGTACGAGCTGGTCACGTTCTATCCGATGTTCCGGCAGAAGCCGGCTGGCCGTCGGCTCATCCGGATCTGCAAGACCCTGTCCTGCGCGCTGATGGGCGCCCGCGGGACCTGCGAGGCGTTCGAAAAGCATTTCAACACGTATCCCGGGGAGGTTTCTCCCGACGGCGAAGTCACGATCGAGTACGTCGAGTGCCTCGCGAGCTGCGGGACGGCTCCGGTGGTCATGATCGACGACGAACTGTACGAGCGCGTCGACGCCGCCAAGGCTCTCGAACTGGCGGTGAGGATCCAGGCGGAGGCCGCGCACCGGAAATGAGCATGCCCCAAGAACGACGGATGATCTTCCGCCACATCGGCGAGGCGGGCTACACGACCGATATCGACTGTTATCTGCGGAACGGCGGATACGAGGTCCTGCGGCGCGCGGTCACGCGCAAGCCGGAGGATCTCGCCGCCGAGGTGAAGAAGTCGGGCCTGCGCGGCCGCGGCGGCGCCGGGTTCCCCTGCGGCGTGAAGTGGAGCCTCGTGGACCGCAAGAGCGGCAAGCCGATCTACCTCATCGTCAACGCCGACGAGTCCGAACCCGGCACGTTCAAGGATCGTTACATCCTTCACCAGGACCCCCACCAGCTCATCGAGGGGACGATGATCGCATGCTTCGCGAACCGCGTGAAGCAGGCCTACGTTTACATCCGCGGCGAGTTTCCTCATGGGGCGCGCATTCTCGAGCGGGCGATCGCGGAGGCGCGCAAGGCCGGCTTCGTCGGTCCGAACATCCTTGGCACGGGCTATGGATGCGAAATCTACATCCACCGGGGGGCCGGGGCCTACATCTGCGGAGAGGAGACGGGATTGATCGAATCCTTGGAGGGCAAGCGGGCGTACCCGCGGATCAAGCCGCCGTATTTTCCCGCGGTGCTCGGCCTC
>JBOHXF010000556.1:0-4938 GCA_050737455.1 Opitutaceae bacterium
GTCATACCTCGTGCAAGACAAGATAGGGCACCCGCAGGGTTTGTCCACTGCGAACCACGCGCAATTGCCGCGGCGGCTCCGCGAGGACGAACTGGCAGCCCCGCGGGAAAATCACCTCGCGCTGACGGGGGAATTTCGCGCCAATGGCATGGAAGATCGGCGAAACATCCCGGGCCAAGCGATGCCGCCTTATCTCCCATACAAGCCCAAAACGGTTGAGAAACGGCCGGCCTGTCGAAACCCTCCTTGCGCGGCTGGCACTCATGCCAATCCGCCGGTTGACGAATCCACCCCGTCGCCGGATCGAATCGATGAACGAGGCCCTCATTTTGGCGCTCGGAAAGCTCCACCCACGATACACCGGCTCGTCAGATTGGAGGCACTCCAAATGGCCGACGATCCGACCCATCATGCGGCGCCACTCCCGAGCTGCCGCGGTGTTGGCCCGAATCAGATTCTTGAACGGCCTCTCATCGTCACCCCACAGCTTCATCGTCCGCGTGATCGGGCTGGTGGGTTCGCGAGCCAAGGCCACGGCGGCTTGCGCAACGGGCATGTGGCTCGTCGTGAGGACATCGGCAGCGGAGTAGAGGCGACGCGGAGGTGCCATGAAATGGGAATACGGCGCGTACCGGACCGATGAGCAAGCCCGGTTTGGTCGATCTTTGCACGAGCGATTCCGGACTGGAATTTGAGTGTGCTTTGTTCGGCCGATGTCGTTGTCCCCGGGGCCGCCGCGAAGTCATCCTGCGGCGGCCTGAAATCGTTGCGCGAAGCGTAAGGGGTCTGGTGTCACCGTAAATTGGGAAACAAATCTTTGTTTCCCCAAGTCCCGGGTTTCCGGCCTGGCCTTCGCGGGAAAACCATCGGAAGGAGCCGTCGCCGCGTTCAGCGAAGGCACCCCGGTGGCGCCGGAAACCAGCCGGGACCATTTCGTGATTCGGTTGGGTAAGAAGGCGGGAAATAGGCGCCAACAAGCGGATTTTTACGACTGGGTAATCTATCCGCCCAGAAGCAAGCGCGCGGCGGCTGACTCCAGGACTCGCGGCCTTCGGCACCTGAAACAGCGCGGCAAATGATACCCTGCCGGAGTCCGAAACCCCGGCGAAAATGCTGACGTGTCGGATGGAGACGGCGGCCGGGATCCCGCCCAACCGCCATGCACCTATTTCTCCCGATTTCCAGGGTTCATTTTTCAACGCGACCCATCTTTTGGGCCATTTCTTCGAGGCGTCGAACGTAGTCGGTCGCCATTTGCTCTGTGGAAAAGATCACTTGATGCAGTGTGTGCGGGGTCAAAACCGCTTTTTCTCCCAATGCGAACCGCTGCTCAAAAATTCGGAGGCGCGCTGCCACTGTCCCTCCATTCGGCAGCGCAATGGGCTCGAACACTTGTTCAGGGCTAAGCGACAGGGGGTGTTCCGTTCCTTCCGCCGCCATGACGAGAAGCTCAAAACCGAACCATTTGAGCACAAGCACACCACCTGCTCCGGCATCTTCCCTGCCGACTGCCCCCAACCGATGGACGAAGCAGTTTCTTACTGCCCCAATCGAAACAAATTCCTCCGGGTATCGGCATGAGAGGTTAAAACGCCTTTTCAGCGTCTTAACCTTATCCTCCAGTCCGGCCCGCTGGAACTTGGAGTGCATTTTCGCGTCGAGCCTGTTCTCGCGCAGCACGGCGGCCGCCTCGTAGATTCGGTCCAGAAACACATTTATATGGTCAACCAATTCTCGCAGTCCACCTGCCACAATCCAACGGTAGAACTCGTCCTTCCACTGCTTTAAGGTCGCCGAGTCGACAGTCTCGGGAAGGACCCGAATTCTGGTCGCGTGATCCAGCTGATAGTCATTGAAGTCCTCTCGTCGGGCAGCGTTGCAGCCCAATCCCATGAAGACTGCCGCTCGCCGAAGTCCCACCCGCATCACCTCCAAAATATCCGTCAGCGAAAATTTTACTTCGACGATTTTCACTCCCGGCGGAGGTGATTGACCTTTGCCCTCCGGTGAAGTCCCAGTTGATTCCATGCCTTCGGTTGTCATGAATGTACGTCGTCCTCACGCTATCGTAGGTCCCGCGGGTCCGTTTTAGGCAACCGGGGAGTCTGGCAGTTTCGCCAGCGAGACATACTTGCCGCTCATCAGTGTAGATTCGAAGTGTAAGTTGGGGGTCACTGTGCCGCAGGATCGCCATCGCATCCCGCAACCCAACTCGGGCTTTTCGAAGATGGGTGCCGCCAGGGGGTCACGCCGCGCTCGCAGACGGCCGCCGCGGGAACGCGCGGCCCGGAGGTCGGAGCGCCCAAGACACAAACAGGATCAGGGTCGCGGCGGCCGGGGCGAAGACGTGCCACCACGCTCCGCCGGCGGCGGCGCAGGCGACCACCGCGGCCGTGAGGTCGAAGAACATGCCCGCGTAGGCCCACTCCTTGAGGCGCGGAAGGCCCGGGACGAGGATGGCTAGGCCGCCCAGCAGCTTCCAGACGCCCAGCAGGGTCACGAAGTATCGCGGAAACCCGAGCTTCATCACGCCCGTGACGGCCGTCGGCGCGCCCAGCAGGTACATGACCCCGCCCGGCAGAAACATGAAGGCGAGCAACCCCGTCGCGATCCAGTAGACCACCGTTTTCACCTTCATCGTGTCCGCGCGAGGACGCCCTCCAGGTTGTCGAAGAACTTCCGCCATCCGTACTCCGCGCCACGGTAGTTGGCCTGCTGGTCAGGGCGAAAGCCGGCCTGCTCCATGCGGAGATGGGTGCCCGCCGGGGTAGGCGTCAGGATCCAGGTGACCACGGTCTTCAGGCCGGTTTCCGCCTCCACGCCGGAGGAATTCCAAGTGTAGGACAAGCGCCGTTGGGCTTCCAACGCGAGCACTTCGCAGTCGAGAATTCCGTTCCACTGCGGCATCGGCTTCGTGCGGAAATCGAACTTCCTTCCGAGGATCGGTTCAAAGTCATTCTCCATGAGCCATTCGGCCATCAGGCGAGGATCGGTCAAGGTGCGCCAGACCTTTCTGGGGGATGATGTATCTCTCGTTCAATGATTAGGGTATGCATAGCTTGAGGGGGAGTTATTCCATCTTCTTCAGCAGGGCATCGAGCCGATCGAACCGCTCCTCCCAGAACGCGCTGTGGTATTCGAGCCAGCCGAAGAGGGGCGTAAGGCCGCGGGCATTGGCGGTGTAGCGGGTCTCCCTCCCCTGATGTTCGCCCCGGACCAGGCCGGCCTCGCGGAGCAGCCGCAGATGCTTCGAGACTGCCGGCTGGGAGACGCCGGCCCGCTCGGTAAGGCGGCGTACGGTTGCGCCGCGGTCGCGACTCAACTGCTCGAAGAGCAAACGGCGGGTCGGGTCGGCCAGGGACTTGAAGACGAGGTCAGCGGACGGGCGCACTAATAGGCTATGAATTTATCTATAACCGCTGGGTTATGATTGTCAAGCGGCATAGGCGTCGAAGGCCCCGGCCGACGAATGAAGCGCACGCATCGGAAGCTGCCGTCATGACAGCGGTGCGCAAAATTGAGCAAACCACACGCGAACCAGCCTCCATCTTACTATAAAAGTTCGAACCTGATCGGGTCCACCCATTTTTAAGCTCCCGGATTTCGTGAGCCTGTCTGAGTGACCGGATTCTCCATTTGACAAAAGACGAACGGTAGGAAAAAGTAAGACATGCAAATCACCCTTTCCTCCAAAGGCCAGATCGTCCTGCCGGCACTCATGCGCCGCGCGCTCGGACTGCGATCCCGGTCCAAGATCGAGATCGAGGAGCGCGACGGCGGTCTGTTTATTCGAGCGGCCGGACGCTCCCACTCATTCGCGCCGATCGAATACGCACCTCCTGGCGCCATCAAGCTGTCGCGGGCTGACTACGAACTCGACCGTCTCGCCGGAGAGGACGATTCCCCCACTCCATGAGTCCAGGCTACCGCCAATGGGACGTCGTCAAAGTCCGAATCAATCCGGACGATCGTGATGAGCATCCCGCCGTCATCGTCTCGCCAGACGAACTTTGCGCCGACCCTCACAAGACGAAGCTCAATGTCCTGTACGGCACCACGCGCAGGCCGGGACAAGCGGCGCGTCTTCACGAAGTCGTTCTGAATGGAGCCGACGGCCTGGAGCACGCCACTCTCTTCAATTGCGTGTATTTCTACGGTGTCGATCGCCGCAAGATAAGCGCGACAGTTGGCCGCGTCGCAGCAGAACGGCGCCGCCAGATCGGCCGCACCATCGTCGCAAGCTATCGCCTCCCGCTTTAAACGGTTTCAGGCGGTGAAGAGAAGCAAAGTGGCATGAAAAAGGGTTATCCCGTCGCCCGGAAATACCGGGCATGGGCGCGCCATCTCAAGAGGCACGGCAAGCGCCGGGCAAATAAGAGCCCCGTGCCCTTGAAAGAATCACGGCTCTTGGCGGAGATCGCTGAATATTTTGCGATCCAAACGCGATCCAAAACATTTCTCCTCTGACAAATAGACCCTGATCGGGTCCACCAGTTATCCCCGCCCCGTGGCGGGGATTTTTCGGCTCCACGGCGGCGGAACGTAAGATTTCCGCTAGCCGGGATTCCGGGTTCCTCCGATCAACCGTCGCATTTCGGCCTCAAAAAGGTCGTAGACCAGCCCGCGCTCCTCGGCATAAACACACTGGATCTCCCGGTCAGGACGATAGCGAAATATGACGCGAAATCGGCCAATCCGTAGCCGGTAGTATCCAGATAGCTGATCGGTCAGGGCACGAATATCACCGTTTTCCTTGGCGAGGCCGAGAATGGCCCGTTTGAACATGCGCCGGTGCTGCATCCCCAATGTTGCGGCGAATCCCGCGACCTGGGGCTCCACTTTTATGCGATAGTTCAATCCGGAAGATTTTCTGCCGGTATCCCCGCAGTCTCGCCCGCTTCCGCCGTTCGAATCGCCTGCATGGCCTCGGGATTGGCA
>JBOHXF010000557.1:0-6579 GCA_050737455.1 Opitutaceae bacterium
CCCTCACACTGCTCAAGTTCACCCACGACGTCTATCCCGGGACGGACATACCGAAGAACTTCGCGAGCATCGTGCGGCTGCGGAGCGACGACGGCCGGGACGACCGGCGGGTGAGGATTTTCATGAACAACCCCCTGCGCTACGGCGGCCGCGCCTTGTATCAGGCGGGTTTTGACAACAACGACCGCACCTCGGTGCTCCAGGTCGTCCGCAACCCGAGCTGGCGGCTGCCTTACCTGGCCTGCGGCCTCATCGCCCTCGGGCTGGTGGTTCAATTCGGCCTTCACCTTTGGGGCTTCCTGCGGCCTCGGCGGAAACCTGAGGGCGCGCCGGGGCGGGAAACAGGCCCCGTCTCGCGAAAACCGGCGAGCCCGTCGCCGGGCTTGGATTCAGGGCAAGAACGCGGGGACCTTGCGATGAACACTGTCTTTCGCCGGCTGGGCCCCTGGTCGGCCTTCGGAATCGCCCTTATCTGGACCGCTTCAACGCTGGCCCCGGCGCGGCGGGCCGGCGCATTCGACGTGGCGGCGTTCGGCCGCATCCCGGTTTTGGCGGAGGGCCGGGTCAAGCCCATCGACACCGTTGCGCGCACCTCGCTCCTGATGTTTCAGGGCCGGCAGGCGCTCGCGGTGCGCTCCCGGGATGTCTCGCCGGAGGAGTGGCTGCTGGACGTGCTCTACCGGCCGGCCGTGGCGGACGCCTACCCGTGCTTCCGGATCGACAACGCGGATCTGCTTTCGATTTTCAGCCTGACGGCGGCCGATGGGGTGGGCGGGGTGCGCTTTTCGTTTCTCCAGCTCGAGTCCGGAACCGCCGAATTGCAGCGGCAGAGCCAACTGGCCGAGCCGGTCGCGGCCTCCGCGCGCACGGCCTTCCAGCGGGCGGTCTTGAACCTGGACGAGCATCTCGAGTATTACACACGGCTCAAGTACGGGCTGGAACCGCCCGGCGAGAGCAACCTGTTCACCCTGCTCACCTCGCCCGAACGGTCGATCGACGCGAGGGCAGCCTTCAGCGCGATGGACACCTACAGTCCGGTGCGCGCGATCCCGCCCGCGCCGGGCCGGGCCGCCGACGCGTGGGAGACCGCGGGCCGCGGTTTCTCCGACTTCCTCGCGACTCGGGCGTTCGACCCGGTGTCGATGACCTATGCCCGGATCGGGGCGGCCTGGCGGCAAGGCGATCCGGAGCGCTTCAACGAGGCGGTTCGGGCTCTCCAGGCGGAGCTGAACGGGCGCGCGCCGCACGCTGTCGTCCGGGCGCGCTGGGAGGCGCGCTTCAACAGCGCCGAGCCGTTCTACACGAGCCTCGTCCTTTACGTTGCCGCGTTCGTTCTGGCGGTGCTGTCCTGGCTCCGGCCGGCCGTCGAGGAGGACGCGGACCGGCCGGCTGCGGCCTGGCCGGGTGCGCTCGCCCGCTCCGCCTTCCATTTGATGGCGCTCGCGTTCGTGCTCGCGACGGCGGGCATCGCCGCGCGGATGTGGCTGGAGGGCCGGCCCCCGGTGACCAACCTGTATTCCTCGGCCCTGTTCATTGGGTGGGGGGCGGCCGGATTGTGCCTCCTCCTTGAGCGCCTGCACCGGACCGCCGTCGCGAGCGCGGCCGGTTCGCTCATCGGGTTCGGGACGCTCGTCATCGCCCACCATCTGTCCTTGAGCGGCGACACGATGGAGATGATGCGGGCGGTGCTCGACTCGAATTTCTGGCTTTCCACCCACGTCGTCACGGTCACCGCGGGCTACGCGGCGACGTTCCTCGCCGGTTTTCTCGCGGTGCTCTACATCGTGCGGGGCACGCTTACGCGCTCGCTCGATGGGCGCACGGCGCGCTCGCTCGACCGGATGGTCTACGGCACCGTCTGCTTCGCGACGCTCTTCAGTTTCGTGGGCACGGTGCTCGGCGGAATCTGGGCCGACCAGTCCTGGGGACGCTTCTGGGGCTGGGATCCGAAGGAAAATGGCGCGCTCATCATCGTCATCTGGAATGCGCTGATCCTTCACGTGCGCTGGGCCGGGCTCGCCCGCTCGCGCGGCCTGATGGCGCTGGCGGTTTTCGGCAATGTCGTCACAGCGTGGAGCTGGTTCGGCACGAACATGCTCGGAGTCGGGCGACATAGCTATGGCTTCACCGAGGCCGGCTTTCGCGGGCTAGTGGTGTTCGTCGCCGCTCAGCTCGCGATCATTCTGCTCGCGGCCGTTCCGGCCGAGAAATGGCGCAGCCGGGCCGCGCTTCAGGCCGCGTGAGCCGTCCCGCCGGGGCGGTTCAGCCGGCGGGATCGGCCGCCGCCTTGTCGGTATCCCACGTCCGTTTTGTGATGCCTCCGGGTTAGGACCGGAGCGCAGGCGCCGCTCCTACGGCGGAATTGTCGCCGGAAAATGGCGGACCGCGGCGGCCTCGCGGCGCAATTCCGCCCGGAAATCCGGATGCGCGATCGCGATCAGCGCGTCGGCGCGCTCCCGCAGGCTCAGCCCATGCAGATTGGCGGCGCCATATTCGGTGACCACCCAATGGACGTGTCCGCGGGTCGTGACCACCCCGGCGCCGGGAGCGAGATCCGCGACGATCCGGGAGATTCTGCCGCCAGAGGCGGTCGATGGCAGCGCGATGACCGGCTTGCCCCCGGGCGACAAAGCCGCGCCCCGGATGAAATCCATCTGGCCGCCGATCCCCGAGTAGATCCGATGGCCGATCGAATCGGCGCAGACCTGCCCGGTGAGATCGATCTGCACGGCCGAATTCACGGCCACGACCTTCGGATTCTTCCGGATCACCGAGGTGTCGTTCGTCCAGTCGCAGGGATGGAACGCGACCGCCGGATTGTCGTCGACAAAATCGTACAGCCGCCGGGTGCCGCTGACGAAGCTCGTCACGATACGCCCCGCGCAAACCACCTTGTGTCGGTTGGTGACGGCTCCGGCTTCGACGAGATCGAGCATCCGGTCGGAGAACATCTCGGTGTGGACACCGAGGTCGCGCTTGTGAGTCAGCCGGGCCAGAACGGCATCCGGCACAGCGCCGATTCCCGTCTGCAGAGTGGAGCCGTCCTCCACCAGGTCGGCCACGAATTCGCCGATTCTCGCAACTTCCGCCGTTTCCGGCTCCGGTCGATGTTCGTAAAGGGGCCTGTCGGTGGCGATGAAGGCACGGACCCGCGAAAAGGGGACGATGTTGTCGCCGTGAGTGCGCGGCATCCGCTCGTTGATCTCCGCCACGATCGCGGTCGCGGTGTCGGCGGCCGCCTTGGGTATGCGTTCTACTTCCGCATGGTGACGCCCGCGGCGTGACCTGATATTCTGGTCGGCATGAAGCCGACGATCAGCGAAGGACGGGATGAAGCAGGACCACGACGGTACCGGACGGTAGAGGAGCGCAACGAGTTTGTTGCGCTGTTCACGAAGAGCGGGTTGAGCGCGGCGGCATTTTGCCGCGAGCACGGCCTGTGCGAGCAGACGTTCTATTACTGGCGCAAGCGGGCGCCACAGGCGCGGTCGCCGAGGGCTGCCGCCGACACCTTGGCGGCGTCCGTCGAAGTGCCCAGCGAACACAGTCCGTGCTCGTCGGGCGCCGACAGTTGGAGCATCGCGACGTCGAGTTTGACCCCGGCGGAAAGAAACAGGCCCGGGATGTCGGACAGGAAGATCGGCACGAAGTCGGCCCGGCCGTCCTCGACCGCCTGCCTCAAGGGCGCGCCGGTGAACAGCGAGACGGCCCGGAAGGCACCCTCGCGGCCCGCCGCGATGTGGGGCGCCGGCCCTTCGGTGTGGAGACGGTAAATCCGGACGTCGGCCAGGTCCCCACGGGCCGCGAGCGCTTCGAGCAGAGGCGTCGGAGTCGCGGCCGCTCCGTGCACGAAGACGCGGTCCCCGCTGCGCACCGGGCGCACGGCTTGGGTGGGCGAAACAGCGCGGGTGCGAACCGATTTCCAGAAGGACGAGGCGGTCATTCCGACGAGTCTAGGCAAAGGGCGGGCGCGGCTCGACGCATCCGTTGCCGGAGCCTGGGCGCATGTTGACGGACACCGGCGAAATTTTTTCAAAAAGCGGCCAGGAACCGGCAATAAGCGCGTTGCGCGGCGACCAGCCGGCTGTTAGGATGAACCTCCCAAGTTTTACACGATGTTTACCGCCGCCATACTCGGCGATGCGCGCAGCGGCGGCTCCGACGAGTCCGCCGAATCTGTCCGCCCCGCCCCGCGCTCCTTGCGCGGCGCTTTCGACGGCGCCCGTCTCGCAAAACCGATCCCGGAGATTCCAGACGGAAGCCGAGCGGCCGGCTTCCGGGCTAGGGCCGATGCTCCTAGAGACGCAGGCCTAGGCCCACCCGTCGCAGTGGGAGCCAAAGCTGGGGGAAGGCAATGGGGATGACTAAAAACAACGCAAAGGTCGCGCAAACGAATGAACGAGGTTCGAAGCCCGGCCCGAACGACGATCTGAAAACCCTTCCCTTGGCGGAGCTGGAGAGGAGATTGGAATCGTCGCAAAACGGTCTCAGCCGCACCGAGGCGGAGAAACGCCTGGCTCAGTATGGGCCCAATGAAATCGAGGAAAAGAGGACGAATCTGCTCCTGAAATTCCTCAGCTACTTTTGGGGACCTATCCCCTGGATGATCGAAGGCGCGGTGATTCTATCAGGCGTCGTTCGGCACTGGCCCGATTTTTTCATCATTCTCGTTCTTCTGGCGGCGAACGCCGTCGTTGGATTCTGGGAAGAACACACAGCCGGCAACGCGATCGAGGCCCTCAAGGCGCAGTTGGCGATCAAGGCCCGGGTGAAGCGCGATGGAAAGTGGATCAATCTGGCTGCGCGCGAGTTGGTGCCGGGCGACGTCGTACATCTGCGCCTGGGCGACATCGTGCCGGCGGATGCGCGTTTGCTGGACGGCGACCCGGTGGAGGTTGATCAATCCGCGCTGACGGGAGAGTCGCTGCCGGCTGAGCGTAAATCGGGACAAGCGGTGTTTTCGGGTTCGATCGTCCGCCAGGGCGAAATCGACGCGCTGGTCTACGCCACGGGAACGAACACCTACTTCGGGAAGACAGCGCAGCTGGTTCAAGACGCGCACACCGTAAGCCATTTCCAAAAGGCGGTGTTGAGGATCGGAGATTACCTGATCGTGCTCGCGGTCGCGATGGTGGCGGTGATCATTGCGGTCGCGATCGTTCGCGGCGACCCGGTCCTCACCACGCTGCAATTTGCCCTGGTGCTGACGGTGGCGGCGATCCCCGTGGCGATGCCGACGGTGTTGTCCGTGACGATGGCGGTCGGCGCGCGCCTCCTCGCCGCGAAAAAGGTGATCGTCAGCAAGCTGGTGTCCATCGAGGAGCTGGCGGGTGTGGACGTGCTGTGCTCCGATAAGACAGGCACCCTGACGCAGAACAGGTTCACGTTGGGCGATCCGTTCGGAGTGAACCGTGTCCCGGCCGATCAGGTGATCCTCAATGGCGGGCTGGCGTCGCGGGTCGACAACAACGATACGATCGATCAGGCGGTGCTGGGCGGATTGAAGGACACGGATGCGCTGAAGGCCTACGAGGTCGTCCATTTCCAGCCTTTCGATCCGGTTCATAAACGGACCGAGGCCACCATCAAGACCGCGGACGGAAACACGTTCAAGGTGACCAAGGGTGCGCCCCAGGTGATATTGCAACTGTCGGCCGACGCCGGGGAAGTGAAGGACGTTGTCGGAAAAGCCGTCAGCGAATTCGCCGCGCGCGGCTTCCGATCGCTGGGGGTGGCACGGACCGACGCCGGCGGGCAGTGGCGTTTTCTCGGTGTATTACCCTTGTTCGACCCGCCGAGGGAAGACGCCAAGTCCACGATTGCCACCGCGCGGGCGATGGGCGTTAAGATAAAGATGGTGACGGGAGACGCGCTCGCGATCGCCAGGGAAACCGCCAAGAAGCTGGACTTGGGCACGAACATTCTCGACGCCGCAAACTTGGGTGACTCGAATAGGCGGGAGGCTGCGGAGATGGTCGAGTCCGTCGAGCGCGCCGACGGGTTCGCCCAGGTGTTCCCCGAGCACAAGTTTCATATTGCGGACATTTTGCAAAAGCGGGGCCACATCGTCGGCATGACGGGCGACGGGGTGAACGACGCGCCCGCGCTCAAAAAGGCCGACTGCGGAATCGCCGTTTCGGGCGCCACGGACGCGGCGCGCGCGGCGGCGGCCATCGTTTTGACGACGGCCGGCCTGTCGGTGATCATCGACGCGATCAAGGAGAGCCGGCGGATTTTCCAGCGGATGAACAGCTACGCGATCTACCGCATCGCGGAGACGCTGCGCGTGCTGTTCTTCATGACGCTTTCCATCCTCGTCTTCAATTTCTACCAGCTGACCGCGGTGATGATCGTGATGCTGGCGCTGCTCAACGACGGCGCGATCCGGTCCATCGCCTACGACACCGTCCATTACAAGGACCAGCCCGAGGCGTGGAACATGCGCGTGGTGCTGGGCATTGCCACGGTGCTGGGCGTCATCGGGGTGGTCGCCGCCTTCGGGCTGTTCTATCTCGCCGAGCGCGTCTTCCACCTCGACCGGGCGCACATCCAGACGCTGATGTACCTGAAGCTGTCCGT
>JBOHXF010000558.1:0-20799 GCA_050737455.1 Opitutaceae bacterium
CGTTCGGCCCGGCGAACGTCACCGCGGTTTCGCTTCCCTCCGTGATCTCCTCGGGGCATTCGAAGGCCGACGCTCTCGCCCTCGCCCTCGCCCTCGGGCTCCGATTCGAAACGATCCTCATTTCCGAACTGGTCGCCGTCGCCGAGCGGACCCTCGGGCCCCTCTTCGGAGGACGCCCGGCCGACGTCACCGAGGAGAATCTCCAGGCGCGCATCCGCGGCGTCTTGATGATGGCCCTGTCCAACAAGTCCGGGGCGATCCTCCTGACCACCGGCAACAAGAGCGAACTGGCCGTGGGCTACTGCACGCTGTACGGCGACATGTGCGGCGGTCTCGCCGTCATCTCCGACGTGTTCAAGACGCAGGTGTACGACCTCGCGCGGTGGATCAACGCGGATGCCGTCCGCCGCGGGCTGCCGCCGCCGATCCCCGAATCCACGCTCGTCAAGCCGCCCAGCGCCGAGCTGCGCCCCAACCAGACCGACCAGGATTCGCTGCCTCCCTACGGACAACTCGACGGCATTCTCCGCGGGTACGTCGAGGAGGGCCGCTCAAGGAAGGATCTCGTGGCGCTGGGCTTTCCGGAGACGATCGTCAACGACGTCGTCCGCCGGGTCGATCTCAACGAGTACAAGCGCAAGCAGGCGGCGCCCGGCCTCAAGATCACGCCTCTCGCGTTCGGCGTCGGCCGGCGCATCCCCATCGTGCAAAAGTACGTGGGCTAACCATGACCCGGTCCGAGGAGCTTTTCGCCCGCGCGCAGCGGCTCATTCCCGGCGGCGTGAATTCCCCCGTGCGCGCGTTTCGCTCGGTGGGCGGCGTGCCGTTCTTCGTGAAGGCGGCTCGTGGGGCGACCCTGGTGACCGAGGATGGACGCGAGCTCGTCGATTTCGTGGGCACGTGGGGACCGGCGATCCATGGCCACAACCCGCCCCGGATCAAGGCCGCCATTGCGGCGGCCCTTGAAAACGGGACGAGCTTCGGCGCGCCGCATGCCGCGGAAATCGAAATGGCCGAGCTGATCGCACAGTTCGTCCCGTCGATCGGAAAGGTGCGGATGTGCAGCAGCGGGACAGAAGCGACCATGTCCGCGATCCGGCTCGCTCGGGGCTTCACCGGCCGAGACAAGATCCTCAAGTTCGCCGGCGCCTATCATGGCCACGCGGACAGCGTGCTCGTCAAGGCCGGCTCCGGCGCGCTCACGCACGGTTATCCGGATAGCGCCGGGGTCCCGGTGGCGATCGCCCGGGAGACGCTCGTCGTTCCGTTCAACGCCCCGGATGGGGTGGACGCCGCCTTTGCCGCGAATCCGGGCCGGATCGCCGCCGTCATCGTCGAGCCGTACCTTGGCAACGTGGGCTTCGTGCCGGCGGCTCCGGGCTTTCTCGCGCATCTGCAAGCCGCGTGCGCGCGCGAGGGCGCCCTCCTGATCTTCGACGAGGTCATGACCGGCTTCCGGCTTGCGCGCGGCGGCGTCCAGCAGATCGAGGCCGTCGTTCCCGACCTCACCTGCTTCGGGAAGATCATCGGCGGAGGCCTGCCAGTGGGCGCCTTCGGCGGCCGGGCGGAGGTGATGGACCGGCTGGCGCCGATCGGACCGGTGTACCAGGCGGGAACGCTCAGCGGGAACCCGCTCGCCTTGGCGGCCGGCATCGCCGCGCTGCGGCTCCTCGACGAGACGGACCCCTACCGGACGCTCGACGCGCGGGGGCGCCGCCTACGGGAGGCCGTCGTGGCAGCCGCCCATCGGAAAGGCGTTCCGGTGCAGGCGCCCCAGCTCGGCTCCATGTTCTCGATCTTTTTCAACCCGGCTCCCGTGCGCGATCTCGCCTCCGCCATGGCCTCGGATGGGAAGATGTATGCGCGGTTCTTCCACGCGGCCCTGGCCGGCGGGGTATTCCTGGCGCCGAGCGCCTTCGAGACGGCATTTCTCAGCACCGCCCATGACGACGCGGTGATCGACCGGGCGTGCGATGTCCTTTCCCGGGCCATCGCCGGGCTGTAGGAGAAGGCGCGGCCGGGCCGTCGGACGCCCTCCTTAGTAATTCCACCCGAGGAGAGCCCCTTGCTTTCGCCGGGCCGGCGGTTACACCTCGCTCCTACCTGGAGTTCTCATCCGATGGATAAAAGCCTTGTGAAGCAATGGGGAGGGACGCGGCTCGCAGCCTGGGGGCTCGGCCTTCTCGCGCTGACCGTGGGCCTGGCGGCCCAGCCCTCCCAGCCCGTTTCCCCCGAAATCCTGCCGCTCAGCCAGATCAAGCCGGGCGAGACCGGCGAGGTCTGGACCGTGTTCCAAGGCACCAAGCCCGAGCCGTTCCAGGTCAAGGTCAGTGGCATCGTCGACAACGCGCTGGGGCCGGGAAAGTCCTTGATCCTTTGCGAAATGACCGATCCGCGAGTCCGGGTGATGGGCGCGGTGGCCGGCATGAGCGGAAGCCCCCTTTACATCGATGGCAAGTTCGCGGGGGCGCTCAGTTATCAGGTGGTGCAGTTCGAAACCGTCCACTTCGCCGGCTTCACCCCAGCCCAGGACATGCAGGAGGTGGGCGACCGCGTTTCCGACGCGCCCCCCTCGCAGTACGTCGCCGACGCCGGGGAGCCGCCGTTCGGATCCGCGCAGCCTGAGGGCGGCGAACCCGGCTTTGGGTACAGCCCGCTTGAACCGGTCTTCACGTTGAGCGGTCTGTCGCCCGCGGTCGCGCGCCTGATGCGGCCGTTCCTGCGTTCAGCCGGCCTCGCCGCCGTTTCCATCGGAGGCAGCGTCGAGACCACCGCCGCCCACCTCGCGCCGCCGCCCACGCTCCAGCCCGGGGACGCCGTTTCAGTCGCGCTGGCGACCGGCGACGTCACCCTGGCCGGCACCGGCACCGTATCGCGCGTCGAGGGCGACCGCATCATCGCGTTCGGGCACCCGATGCTCAGCCTCGGCAATGTCGATCTGCCTATGTGCTCCGCTCAGATTGTCACCATCATCCCCTCGGCGATGGAGTCCATCAAAGTCGCGAACACCGGGCCCGTGATCGGCACGATCAGCCAGGACCGGCTTTCGGCGGTCTCCGGTGTGGTCGGGCGGGCTCCGCTGATGATCGATGTCGACGTGACCGTCGATTCCGACCACCCTCATCGGCTCCATTTCCGCGTCGCCCGCCAGGAGGAGCTCACCCCGGTGATCATCGCGGCCGGCGTCAGCCAGGCGATCACCGGCTCGAACGACGCGGGCCTGAACAACGGCTTCCGCATCACCGACGACGTGGTGTTCGCCCCGGGCGAAAGCCTCGCGTCGCGCAGCCTTTACGCCGGCCCCCAGGCCTTTGCGCTCGGCATCACCGATTTCGTGAAAGACCTGTCGCAGCACCTGGCCAATCCGTACGAACGAACCTTTCCGCAGCGGGTCTCATTCACGGTGGAGCCGCTTGCCGCCAATCCTGAAGTCACGCTGGACGATTTCAGCCTTTCGCGGTCGAGCGCCGAGGCGGGCGACACCGTCGATGCCAACATTGCCTGGCGCGATTATCAGGGTGAGGAACACGTCGAGACGATTCCCATCACGGTGCCGGTTGCGTGGACCGGCAAGTCTCTTGAGGTCGTTCTCGCCCCGGGCGCCGTGATGGACGAACTCACCGGCCGGCCGCGGCGGATCGCGGCGGCGCAGCTCCGGAGCTTCGGCGCGTATCTGGCCGCGATGCGGGAGGATCGGCCCACCGACGGGCTTTGCCTCGCTGTGGTCGAGAACGCCGCCGTGTTCACCGACCAAAGCGAATCGACCCCCGAACTGCCGGGCTCCTTCGCCCGAATCGCGGCGGCCGCCGACCAATCCCGCTTCCAGGAGCGCCCTGCGCTCGTGCCTCTCTGGGAAGTCCACGTGCTTCCCGGCAAGCTGACCGATGCCGTCGTGCGCCGGTCATTGGTCATCGACCAGTGAGGGGGATGGCCGCCTGAAAGCGAAGACCGGGTTTCACGCCGGGCGTGGTTGCGCCGGAACCGCCCTGACGGCGCTGCTGCTCGTCGCAGCCGCGCGCGGCGATCCGCTTTCGAAGAAGGCCGACGTCGATTTCTTCCGCGAGGTGCCGAGCCGCAATCTCAGCGGCATGGCTACGCGCTCCGACGGCAGGCTCGTCGCGGGGCCCGTGCTGACGGAACTTGCAGGCACGGCGCCGGCCGAGCTCCTGTGGCGCCTGGCGCCGGAGGGCGGCCACCATTGGCTGCTCGCGACCGGGCCGAACGGGCAGGTTTTCGAGCTGACGGTGGATCCCGCCGCCAAATCCTATCGGTCGCGGCAGGTCGTCAAGCTGGACGACGCGCAGGTTTTCGCGGTCCTGCCGCTGGCGCATGGCTCGTTTCTCGCGGGGACTTCGCCCCGAGGCCGCCTCGCGCTCGTGCGCGGGGGCCGGCTGTCGGCGGAGGTTTCCCTCCCGGTCGACTCGATTTTCGATTTTCTGCCCGCGGGCCCGGAGACGGCGCTCGTCGCGACCGGCAATCCCGGCCGCATTTTCCGCGTCGATCTCGCGAAGTTCGCCCGGGCGGGCGTGTCGGCGGACCGCATCGCCGATCCGGCGGAGCTGGCGGCGCGCGGCATCACGGTGTTCGCCCGGATCGCCGACCGGAATGTCCGCTGCCTCGCACGCGGAGCCGACGGCCGCGTGCTCGCCGGATCCGCGCCCATGGGAAACTTGTATGCGTTTCCGTCCGAAGGCGGCCCCGGCCGCCTCATCGAGGAAAACCACGATGCGGAGGTCACCGATCTGATGCCCGCGCCGAACGGGGACATTTTCGCCGCAATCATCTATTCCGCGGGAGAAACGACGCCGCTCGGCCGCGACTTCTCCAAGGACGACGCCGTGCCTCCGCCGGCGAGGACGGTGCATTTCGACGGCCGGAGCGTGCTCATGCGGTTTTCGGCGAATACCTTCCCCGAACTCCTGAGGGCGCGCAGTGGCGAGGCGTTTTACCATCTTGCGCGCCACGGCGACGTCCTCCTCGTCGCCGGAGGCGAGCGGGGCCAGCTTTCCGGTTACGATCTGGACTCCCAGTTCTCGCTCGAATTCGCCGGCAGCCCGGCGGCCCGCCTCAACGATTTGGTCGCGGTGCCCGGTTCGCCGGACGCCTACCTCCTGCTCCATAACAATGCTCCCGGCCTCGCCCTCCTCGATTTCACGGGCACGGGCGAGCGGCAGGCGGAGACGCGGGAGATCGATCTCGGGCTGCCGTCGAGATTCGGCGCCGTGCGTTTCGACCGCCTCGCCAATCTGCCTTATTCGAGCCTGAGCGTCGAAATCCGCACGAGTGAAGGCCGCGATGAGCGCGAAGGGTGGAGCCCCTGGACCAAGATGATCTCGACCGGAGACGGCTGGCGCGCCCCGAACGTCCACGGGCGCTATTTCAAGCTCCGCATCGGAGTGCCTGCGGCCGCGGCCAATGCCCAGCTCGGGCGGGCCGCCGTCTACACCCTGCCCGACAACCGGCGCCCCGAGATCGATGATTTCCGGATCCTTTCGCCGAACTACGCGCTCGTACCCCCCTCGCCCGATAATGACGCGGACGCGGCGGTCACCCTCGGCCAGATCGTCTCCGGACTCGGGGAGGAGCGGCACAAGGACCGGATCCTCTCGGCCCAGGTCGTGCCCTCGCCGGGGAGCCAGGCCGTTTACTGGTCCGCCACCGATCCGAGCGGCGGGCCGCTCGTGGCGACGTTCTCGATCCGGCGGGAAGGCGATCCGCGTTGGACGGACATCGTCGTCGATACGGCGAAGCGCTACGCGCAGTTCGACGTCTCGCATCTGCCGGAGGGCGACTACGACACGCGGCTCGTTGTGACGCAGGCCGCGCCGCGCCCCGAGCGGGAGCGGCTGTCCGCGGTATACGAGACCGACGATCTCCTCGTCGACCATTCGCCGCCGGTCATCATCGACGCGAGCGTGCGCCGGTCGGGGGACCATTACGTGGTCTCCGTGCACGGGCGCGATCCCCTCTCGCTTCTCGACAGCCTCGAGGCCGACTTCAACAACGGACGCGAGGAGACGACCGAGCAGCCCGCCGACGGGATCCGCGACGGCCGCGAGGAGACCTTCGTCATCGAGGAGCCTGTGGACCGCGCCGCGGGATCGACCTCGGTCGAGGTCACGCTCTACGACGCGGACGGCAACAGCGTGACCCGCCGGCTCCCGCTCCCGCGGTAGCCCCGAGGTCAGATCGCCTCCGGAGCGCCTTCGATGCGATCGGACACCAAACCGAGGCTGACCGCGTAGCGGGTCAGCTGCGCGAGGCCGCGAATCCCGAGCTTTCTCGACAGGCGCGTCCGGTGGTTCACCACGGTGAAGGGGCTCAACCCCAGACGGAACGCGATTTCCTTGGATGCGCAGCCCTCCGCCATCGCGCGGAGCACGTCCTTGTCCCGTGACGTCAGCCGCACGAGACGCGGGCCGCCGGCAGGCCGTTGCACGAGCCGGCGGATCTCTTCGCTCGCGTACCGGCTGTAGTGGCACTTGCCATCCGCGACCGCCTCCAGCGTCTCGTAAAACTCCGCGAGCGGAGCCGTCTTCTCCACGATCCCCTGGGCGCCCGCGATCATGGCCCGCCGAATCGCCCCAAGCCGCAGTTTCCCGGAAAACACCAGCACGCTCGCTTCCGGCCGCGCCTCCCGAATTCCCCCCAGCAGGTCCAACGTGTTCGTCCCTCCAAGATCCAAGTCGAGCACAACAACGTCCGGCCGCAGCCGGCCAACCTCCCCGCAGATCCGATCGGCCCGAACGACCTCCCCCACCACCTCGAATCGCTCCTTCTCCTCGACCACGATCCGCATCATCTCCGCGACGGCCTTGTGATCCTCGACGATCAGAATCCGAGTTCTTCGCGTTTCCATTCCCTATCGACAAACGGCCCATTGCCTCCCTTCAACCGCCCAAATCGCCTATTTTTAGGTGCCTCATCGAGCGACCGAGCGGCGGTCGCGATGCGTACCGGCTCCCTTCGATGGATGCGGTATTCCAGGCGCATGCCCCGGCGCGCGGACCGTGTCATTTCCAGGCTGGAGGGGATGACCCGCCTCGAGGTCCGCCCTGGCCCGGTCCTGCGGAGAGGGCAAGCGCAAGGTAGTGGCGCGCCTCCGGATCATCCGGCCTCAGCCGCAGCGAGTCCTCGAACTGGGCGATGGCATCATTCAATCGGCCGCCGATGCCCAAATAGGCCATGGCCAGATTGAAATGCGCATCGGCGAGGCCCGGGTCCAGGCGCAGCGCCTGTTCAAACTGGAAGATGGCGTCGTTCATCCGCCCGGGAAAGCGCACCAGGATGGTGCCCAGATTATAGTGGACCATGGGATCGTTCGGCTTGAGAAGCAGCGCCTCGCGATATTGGGCGACCGCATCGTCGAGGCGCCCGGGGATCTCCGCCAATATGGACCCCAAGTTCTCGCGCACCGGGACATTGTCCGGCTCCAGGCGCAGCACCTCTTTAAACTGCGCGATCGATTCGTTCAGGCGTCCGGGCATCTGGGCCAGCGCGATGCCGAGGTTGTTGTGCACATCGGCGGAATCCGGGTTCAGGCGCAACGCCTCCTCGAATTGGGCGATCGCCTCGTTCTGCCGCCCTTGAATTCTCATCAAAACGTTGCCCAGATCATCGTGCGCGTCGGCAAAGTCCGGGTTCAGCCGCAACGCTTCATCAAATTGGGCGATCGCGTCGTTCAACCGGCCCGGGATCTTGGCTAGGGCGTTCGCCAGGTTGTCGTGCGCCTCGAAATAGTCCGGCTTGATCCGCAACGCCTCCTCATACTGCGCGATCGCGTCGCTCAGCCGGCCCGGAATCTTGGCCAGGACGTTGCCCAGATTGTTATGGGCGAGCCAGCAGCCGGGATTGCGCGCGAGGGTGGCGCGGTAGAGGGTCTGGTCGTCGCCGAACATCGCGCAGTGGGTCCACGTCAGCAGGCCCAGCGGGACTGCGATAAACGTCGCCAGCATCGGGCCGAGCCAGCGGGGCCGGATCGGCGCCCGGGCCCAAAGCTCGGCCAGTCCAGCCGAGGCGAGCGCCAGCGGAGCGAGATCGGCGATGTACTGCCAGTGATCCCAGACCCACGAGAACCGCGCCCCATAGAGATTGACGAACCCAAGCACGGGAAAGAGCGCCCCGACAAAGAGCAGATACGCGGCGAGCGGGGCGCGGGAACGCCGCCGCACGGCCCACAGGACCCCGGCGAACCCGGCCGCTCCGATCGGATAGAGCCACTGCCGCCAGTCCGTAGGAATCACCGTCCAGCGCGGGTAGATGAAATTGAGGCCGAAAGGCCACACGAGATGGCCGGCGTAGAACGCTATGGCCCGGCCCGCCACGAGAACGCGGCCGATGAACGGAGTGGCAAAACTCCGGCCCCGCGCTCCGATATAAACGCGCTCGACCCAACTGGTGAACAGTCCCCCGGCCGCGCCAACGGCGATCCAGGGGACCACGGGCAGGACATCGCGTCGCCATTCAAGCCTGCCTCGCTTCCACCAGAACACCACCAACAACGCGGCCGGCAGGGTGGCCGTGACGGTTTTGCACCAAAGTGAGAGTACGAAAAGGGCTAGCGCCCCCACGTACAACCCGCGCCGGCGCTTCTCATCGAAATCCAAATAGATCAGCGCCGCGCCCAGGTAGAAAACAAGCGAGAGCGTGTTTTTCTGCTCCGTGATCCACGCCACCGATTCGACGTGCACCGGGTGGAGCGCGAAAACGAGCGCCGCCAGCCACGCTCCGGGAACGGCCAACCGCTTCAGCAGAAGCGCGAAAAGCACCGCGGCCCCGGCGTGGAGCAGCACGGTGACGATATGATAGCCAAGCGGGTGATCCCCCCAGAGCAGGTGTTGGAACCAGAAGGCGCTGTGCAAAAGCGGATAGTACTGCTGAGTGGCTCCGATTTGCGTCCAGATGCGCCACAAGCCGTGGAGCGACCGAAGCGCCGGCGCGGTCACGTAATCGCCGTCGTTCCAGATGAACTGACCCGAGAGCGATGGCAGGTAAGCTGCGATGGTCGCGCAAAGCACCAGCGCAGCCGGTCCGACGCTGCGAAGGACCCCGGTTACAGGATTGCGCATGGGCGCCGATTCGATCGGACCGGACGCCGGAGTTGGGCCACGCGGGCCGCCCGGCTGATTCGCCAAGGGCCGTCGATGATCTCGCTTCCTCGAATTCAATTCATTTTTTGGGATCCAGACTAGCCGGAGCCGGGCTCGAAATCCCAATGTTGCGCGGCCGCTGGCTTCGAATGATCGGCCCGCGGCGGGATCGTCAAACTCGCTCCAATTGAATGCACCGGTTGTCCGATTTTTATGGCATGATCGCGGCGGATTTCGGGAACGCAAGCCGGTGCGTGGCCAGGACTTGGTCGCGCATCGTATCCGGATTTTGGCCGGCGCCCCGCCGAGGCGGTCCCGTCATCGAGGAGGCTCCGGGTGCCCTCCCGTTTCAGGATG
This sequence comes from Opitutaceae bacterium, assembly GCA_050737455.1. Classification (GTDB taxonomy): domain Bacteria; phylum Verrucomicrobiota; class Verrucomicrobiia; order Opitutales; family Opitutaceae; genus Palsa-1447. The sequence goes on from JBOHXF010000558.1 coordinate 9,447, forward strand.
CCGGATTCGCCGCACGCCTCGAGATCCGCGAGCGTGAACCCGCCCTCCGAATCGCGCTTGCCTTCCGGGGGTTCCGATCGAGAATTTATCCTTCCTGTCGAGATACCTGTCATTCGTGAAGAAACCCAGCGCCACCACCGATAACAAGGTCGAGCCCGCCGCTCCCGACCACGCGCGCGATCCGATCAACGCGCGGCTGTCCGCCGAGGAGAAGCTCGGCCTGTATCGGACCATGGTCCGGATCCGGCGCTTCGAAGAGCGCAGCCTGCGAGCCTATTTGGCCAAGAAGATCGGCGGCTTCCTCCACCTGTACATCGGCCAGGAAGCCGTGGCGGCCGGGGCCTGCTCGCTTCTCACGAAGAACGACCCGATCATCACCGCCTACCGCGATCACGGCCATGCGATCGCCGTAGGCATGGAAATGAAGCCCCTGATGGCCGAGCTCTACGGCAAGGCCACCGGTTGCTCCAAGGGGAAGGGCGGCTCGATGCACTTTTTCGATCCCTCGCGCAATTTCTGGGGCGGCCACGGCATCGTCGGCGGACAAGTGCCCTTGGGGACGGGCCTCGCGTTCGCCCTCAAGTACAAGGGGGTCCCCGGCGCCTGCCTCACGTTCATGGGCGACGGCGCCGTGAACCAAGGTTCCGTACACGAGGCCTACAACCTAGCCGCGTTGTGGCAGCTCCCGGTCGTTTTCGTCATCGAGAACAACGGCTATTCCATGGGGACCAGCCAGGCCCGCTCCTCCGCGTCCACGGGCGATCTCGCCCATCGGGCGGAAGCGTACGGCATGTCGTGGGGCGTCTGCGACGGCCACGATGTCTACGCGGTCCGCTCGGGATTCGACCGGCACCTGGAGGCCGCCCGCCGCGAATCCAAGCCGAGCCTCCTCGAAGTGCAGACCTATCGTTACCGGGGCCATTCGGTCGCGGATCCGGACACGACCTATCGCACCAAGCAGGAAATCGAGGAATACCGCCGGACGAAGGATCCCATCCAGGTCTTCCAGCGCGCCCTGATCGCGGAACGCGTCCTCGACGAGGCGCGCATCGCGCGGATCGACGCGGAGGCGCGCGCCGAAGCCGACGACGCGGCGAACTTCGCCGAGGCGAGCCCATACCCATCGATCGAGGACATCACCCGCGACGTGTACTGGGAAGAGGACCATCCCGAGGCCAAGACCTCGAAAGGTCGCATCTTTTTCGAATAAGGCGATGGCTCTCATCCCTTACCGCGAAGCGCTCCGCCACGCCCTGGGGGAGGAACTCCAGCGCGATCCCAACGTGGTGGTCCTCGGCGAGGAAGTCGCCCAATTCAACGGCGCCTACAAAGTCACCGAGGGACTCCTTGAGAAGTTCGGGCCGAAGCGGGTCATAGACACGCCCATTAGCGAGGCCGGATTCATCGGGCTCGGGATCGGTGCCTCCATGCTCGGCATCCGGCCCGTGATCGAACTCATGTTCTGGTCGTTCTATTCGGTCGCGTTCGACCAGATCCTGAACAACGCGGCCAACGTCCGCTACATGTCCGGAGGCCTCATCCATTGCCCCATCGTGATCCGCGGCCCGGCCAACGGCGGCACGAACGTCGGGGCCACCCATTCCCATACCCCCGAGAACATCTGCGCAAGCCACCCCGGCGTGAAGGTGGTCTGCCCGGCGACCGCGTACGACGCGAAGGGGCTGCTCAAATCCGCGATCCGGGACAACGACCCCGTGTTGTTCATGGAAAACACTCTCCTGTATGGCGACAAGGGCGAGGTGCCGGAGGAGGAGTACCTGATCCCCTTGGGGCAGGCCGACATCAAGCGGTCCGGCACCGATCTCACGATCGTCGCGCACGGCCGGGCCGTCGTCAATTCGCTCGCCGCCGCCCAACTGCTCGAACAGGAGCACGACATCTCCGCCGAGGTCGTCGACCTGCGGTCCATCCGCCCGCTCGACGAGGCCACCGTCCTCTCCTCGGTGCGGAAGACCCACCGCGTCTTGCTGGTCGAGGAGAACAAGCCGTTTTGCGGGGTGGGCGCCCAGCTCGCCTATCTCATCCAGGAGCAGGCGTTCGACGACTTGGACGCGCCGATCAGGCGGGTCTCCGCGATCGACGCGCCGGCCATTTACAGCCCGCCCTTGGAAGCCGAGCAGCTTCCGAATCCCCAGCGCATCCTGAAGGCCGCCCTTTCCTTGCTCGAATAACCGCCTCCGCCGTTCCTCCCATGGCCAACATCATCGAGATGCCGAAACTGAGCGATACGATGACGACGGGCACGCTCGTCAAGTGGCTGAAGAAGGAGGGGGACGCGGTGGCGACGGGCGACATGCTCGCCGAGGTCGAGACCGACAAGGCGACCATGGAAATGGAGTCTTTCTTCGACGGCACGCTCCTGAAGATCTTCGTGAACGCGGGCGCCAGCGCCCCGATCGGCGCACCGCTGTGCGCAGTCGGCAAGCCCGGCGAAAAGGTCGAGCTTCCCGCTCCCGCCGCCCCTGCGGCCGAACCGCCCAAATCTTCCAGTCCGGGTGAGGAGGCCCCTCGGCCGAGTCCGCCCGCGGACGCGGCCCCGAAGGCGAAAGCCGCGGAGGCTGAGGTTCGGGCCGCTCCCTCCGCGCCGGCTTCGCCGGAGGGCGGACGACTTCGGATTTCGCCGCTGGCCCGCAAGCTGGCTTCCGAAAAAGGCGTCGATCCCTCGCGGATCAAGGGCAGCGGCCCCGGAGGGCGGATCGTCCGGGCCGACATTTTGGAGGTCTCCAAGGGAGGGGGCGCAAAAGCGGCCGGCCCAAGCCCGTTCGCGGGCGCCCTGGCCGCTGCCTCGCCCCGCGGCGGCCCGATCCAGGAGGAAAAGCTGGTCGCCGTCTCGAATCTGCGGGCGACGATCGCGCGGCGGCTGGTCGAATCGAAGACGCAGATCCCCCATTTCTACGCCGAGATCGAGATTGACGCCGACCCCCTCCTCACCCTCCGCGCCCAGCTCAACGAGGCGCTCGCGGGGGACGGGGTCAAACTCTCCATCAACGATTTCGTCCTCAAGGCCTCGGCCGAGGCGCTGGCCCGGGTGCCTGCCGTGAACTGTTCATGGGAGCCGGCTGGCGCGGGCGCGATCCGCCAACATCCCCACGCTCATGTGTCGTTCGCAGTGGCGATCGAGGATGGCCTGATCACGCCGGTCATCCGCGACACGCGCTCCAAGACGATCTTCGCGATCGGCGCCGAGGCCAAGAGCCTCGCGAAGCTGGCCAAGGACAAGAAGCTTCAGCCTGCGCAATACACCGGCGGAACGTTCTGCGTGTCCAATCTGGGCATGATGGGAGTCGATCGCTTCAGCGCGATCATCAACCCTCCGAACGCCGCCATCCTGGCCGTCGGGGCCGCCATTGAGAAGCCCGTCGTCAAGGACGGCGCCATCGTTGCCGGCCACATCATGTCCCTTACCCTTTCGGTCGACCACCGGGTGGTCGACGGGGCCGTCGGGGCGGCGTTTCTATCGGCCCTGCGCCGGCTTTTGGAAAGCCCCGCGCTGCTTCTGCTCTAATTCCCGGCAGCCGCGAGTGCCGCTTCAAACCGGGTCGCGTCTTCCGGCGTATCGACGCCGACGGAAAGGTCCGTCGTAAATCCGACGGCGATGGGGATGCCGCTCTCGAGCACGCGGAGCTGCTCCAATCGCTCGATGCCCTCCAGTCTCCCGGGCGGCAGCCGGCTGAAACGATCGAGCAGGGACCCTTTGTACGCATAGAGTCCCAGATGGCGGTGACAGGGATGGGTGGTCAGCCATGCCTCATCCACCGCGCCCGATCGATCCCGGGCGTACGGCAAGGGGGAGCGGGAAAAATAAAGGGCGCGTCCCGAGCTGTCGCAGACCACCTTGACCTGGTTGGGGTTGGCGAAATCCGCCGCCGATCGAAACGATGTGGCGAGGGTGGCCATCTCCGCCGGGCCCGCGATGAGCTCGGCAAGCAGGTCGATCTGCGCGCGGGAAACCAGGGGCTCGTCCGCCTGGACGTTGATGACCCTTTCGGCGCCGATCGTCCGGTTCGCCTCGGCGATCCGGTCGGTTCCACTGGGATGATCGGCCCGCGTCATGACGGCGCGGAATCCCGCGCCGACGACGCATTCGCGCAGGAGTTCATGGTCCACCGCGAAATACATCGGAAGATGCGGCGCCTCGCGCGCCAGCCGCTCGGCGACCCACAGCAGGAGCGGCTTCCCGCGGATCGGGTGCAGGAGTTTATGCGGGAAGCGCGTGGACTCCAGGCGGCACGGCACGATGATGGTGGCGCAAGGCATAGGCGTCCTCCCATGCTGGTCTGCGGGTTTTGGGTTGCAAGCCGGTCATCGGTCCCGGAACCTGTTGGCTAACCTTTTCGATCCACCGCGCGCCCTTATCAATGAATCCAAGCGACGTTTCGCCCGCCGGACCGCAGGCCATCAAGGAGCTGGTGGTGCAGAACAAGATGGGCATCCACGCACGGCCGGCGGCAATGATCGTCCGCATCACCAACAAGTTCAAATCCGAGGTCTTCGTCGAAAAGGACGAGGAGCAGGTGAACGGCAAGAGCATCATGGGCCTGATGATGCTTGCCGCTGGCCGCGGTTCGAAGGTGAAATTCATCGCCTCCGGCGAGGACGCCCAGCAGATGCTGGCCGAGCTGGAGCAGCTTTTCGCCCGGAAATTCGACGAACCCTGAGGGGCCGCGGGGTTCCCCGAAGGCCGGACCTCGGGGAAATGCATGCCAGATCGGGAATCTCCCGATCGCTCCGCGGCCGGCGGGACGCCCGCCGACTCCCGGACGGTTGACGCTCGGGCACGCGTCAGCGTTCAGCTCGCCACACCGAAGAAGCGCCGGGCGTTGGCCGTCGTTGCCGCCGCGAACTCAACGAGAGTCACCCCTAGGAGCTCCGCGGCGGCCTCGGCCGTGTGGCGGACGAAAGCCGGCTCGTTCGCCTTTCCTCGGTGCGGAACCGGCGCGAGATACGGCGCGTCGGTCTCCACCATGCAGGTGCCCAGGCCCTGGGTCTTGGCCGCGGCGCGAACGCTCTCCGCGTTCTTGTAGGTCAGGATGCCGGTGAACGAACCGCGGCCTCCCCGTTGATTGAGCACGGCGATTTCCGCCGGGCCCTCGCTGAAACAGTGGAACACGACCCGCGAAAAATCGACGCCGCTCGCGGCGATCAGGTCCACGCATTCGCCGAAGGCCTGCCGGGAATGCACCACGACGGGGCAGGCCCGAGTCTTCGCGAATGCGAGCTGCGCCTCGAACGCGGCCCTCTGGCGCCCAAAGGCGACCTCCGCCAAATGGGATTCATTCGGCAGGTGGAAGCGATCCAGTCCGCACTCGCCCAACGCGACCGGCTCGGGCCCGTCCTTCCCGTCCCAGCATCGTTCGAGCCGATCGAGCGCCCCGCGCCAGTCCTCGCCGACCGCGCACGGATGGAGTCCAATCGTGCGTGAGACGCGCGGATCGGCGGCGGCGATCCGGCCGTAAAGCTCCCAATCCTCCGGTTCGGTGCCGATCGCAATCACGTGGCCGACCCCGGCATCCCGGGCTCGGTCCAGGACGGCGGGAAGCTCCCCCCGGCGAAAGAAGCCGTCCAGATGGCAATGGGTGTCGATCAGGTTCGGTTCGCTCATGGTGGTGACGCGGGAAGCCCGCCGGGCCGGTCGCCGCGAGAACGAAGCGCCCGGTCAGGCCAGGTAAAGCGAGGCGTAGCGTTCGCGCAAGTAGCGCAGCAGCGGTTTGGGCGAGAGCTCCTCACCGGTCACCCGCTTCACGAGTTCGGGCGCCTCGAAGCGGCGCCCCTGCGCGTGAACGTTCTCGCGCAGCCAGCGCAGCATCCAGCCGAACTCCCCGCGCGCGAAATCCTCCTCCAGCCCCGGCCGGAGGCTGACCGCCCGGTACCAGAGCTGGGAAGCGATCATGTTCCCCAGGCAATAGCTCGGAAAATACCCGAACGCTCCGCCGCTCCAGTGCACGTCCTGGAGGACGCCCATGCGGTCGCTTTCCGGGCGCAGCCCAAGCAGTTCCGACGATTTCTCGCGCCACGCCTCGGGCAGGTCCTTTACCGCCAGCGTCCCGGCGAAGAGGGCACGCTCGAGCTCGAAGCGCAGGATGATATGCATGTTGTAGGTGACTTCATCGGCCTCGACCCGGATGAGGCTGGGCCGCACGCGGTTCACCGCGTGGTAAAGCTCGTCCGAGGAGACCCCCTTCACCGCCTCGGGTGCGACCGCCCGCAGGCGCGATTCGAAGAACCGCCAGAACCCCCGGCTGCGCCCCACCTGATTCTCCCAGATGCGGCTCTGCGACTCGTGCACGGCCATCCCGGCGTGACTGCCGAGCGCGGTGCCCCGCGAACCGGAGGGAAGGCCCTGCTCGTACAGGCCGTGCCCGGTCTCGTGAATGGCTCCGAAGAGCGAGCCAAGCGGCTCGTCGGGCCGATACCGGGTGGTCATCCGGATATCCTCGCCGGTCCCCGAACAGAACGGATGCAGCGAAACGTCGATCCGCCCATGATTGTAGTCGAAGCCGATCCGGGCCGTGACTTCGCGCAGAAAGCTCTCCTGGGCGTCGGCCGCGATGGTCCCCAAGGCGGGCGCGGGTACGCGCCCCGCCGCCGCCGTCATTTCCCGGACGAACGGCAGCAATTCCCGCCGCAACTCGCCGAACAGGCGCTCGACCGCGGCTGCGGTAAGGCCCGGATCGTGCAGATCGAGCAGCATGTCGTAGGGGGCTTCCGCATTTCCAAGGTATTCGGCCTCGCGCCGGGCAAATTCGATATTCTTCTCGAGCACGGGGGCGTAGCTCCGAAAATCGTCGCTCTCCCGCGCCTTGGCCCAGGCATGGTAGCCGGCGCTCGCCTGCCCCGCCTTCGCCCGGACGAATTCGGGCGGCAGCTTCGTGGCGCGCTCGTAATCGCGGCGGGCGTGCCGGACGACCGCCTTGCGGCCTTCATCCGCCTCCCGCTCCTGTTCGAGCGAAGCGATGAGCTCCCCGGCCCGAGGCGTGGCGGCGGCGGACTGGATCACCTCCGCCAGCGCCGCATGCTGCTCGGCTCGCAGCGCAGCGCCTCCCGGGGGCAGGTTCACCTGTTCGTCCCAGCCGAGCAGTTCGGCGACGGTCGAAAGGGTGTTCACCCGGCGCAGGTGGGCCGTGAGTTCTTGGTAGTCGTTCACTAGTATTGAAAGGACAAGGTTTTGAAGGATGGCCATCCTTCGGCGCAAACTGGGACGTTCGTTCGCGGCACTATGCCCATCTTCGGCGCCCGGATTCAAGCCTTGGCCGGAACCGCGGGCGGGGGCAGTCTGCGGCCAGACCGTTCCCGTGCATCCTCCCATTCTGCAGGTTTCCGGCCTTTCCGTGCGCCGCGGAAAAACCGACCTTCTCCGAAACATCGACTGGACCGTGGAGCGCGGCCAGCACTGGGTGCTGCTCGGCTCGAATGGATCCGGCAAGACCTCGCTGCTGCGGACCCTCGCCGGCTACCTCTCGCCCACGGAAGGCGCGATGCGCGTGCTGGGACGCGTTTACGGGCACGCGGATTGGCGCGATCTGCGACTCCGAATAGGGATCGTCATGAGCGCGCTGCAGGCGTCGATACCGGCCGCCGAGACAGCGCTGGAAACCGTCGTCAGCGGTCGCTACGCGCAGCTTGATCTTTGGGCCCGGCCGACCGCCGCCGACCGGACGGCAGCCCGGCGGTGGCTGCGATTTCTGGGGGTCCGGGCGCTGGCGGATCGTCCATGGGCGTTCATCTCGCAGGGGGAACGCCAGCGGGTCCTGATCGCCCGCGCTCTCATGGCCCATCCGCGCCTGCTTATCCTCGACGAACCGTGCGGCGGACTCGATCCGCTCGCCCGCGAGGAATTCGTGGACTTCGTCGAGCGTCTCTCCCGGCGCCGCAGGGGCCCGGTCCTGGTCCTCGTCACCCACCACGTCGAAGAGATCACCCCAGGCTTCACCCACGCTCTGGTTTTGCGCCGGGGCGCGGCATTCGCCTCCGGACCGGTCCGCCGCGTGGTCACGAGCGCCGTCCTTTCGGGCGCCTTCGGCGCCCGGATGACCGTGGCCCGTGAGGGCGGCCGTTTCCGGAGCCGGGTGACGCGCGCCTAGCGATACTTCGTTATGTCGCAAATCTTACACTCCGAAGTCCGACGATCGCCGTGCCTCGCTCCTTCCACGGGAGGAAGGGGTCCATTCATTGTACCGCGGCGGCTGCATTTGTCGGAGTACATCGCCTGGCATTGCTATATGACATCAAGCCGGCAACCGGCGCTCAAGCGCGCCGACCCGTCGGCTTCATGTGAACGCAGGCGGGCGCTACTCGCGAAAAACCTCGCGCAGGAACGAGCGCATGAGGGCCCACGAGCGCCGGTCCGCCTCGGCGTTGTAGGCGATCTTGCCCTCGAGGCCGTTCATCCGGGCCAAGCGGTCGGCGTCGGGGTTCGTGAACGCGTGCACCGCGCCGGAGTACTCGATGAATTGATAGTCGTAGCCCCCTTGGTTGAGGGCCGCGAGAAAAGCGTCCAGATCGGATTTCGTCTCGAACGGATCGAGCGCGCCGTGGCAGATCAGGAGCTTCGCCCGGGTGCGCGAGGCGGCTTCCGGCGCCGGCGCGTGGAGCCCGCCGTGGAAGGAGACCACCCCCACCAGCGGCGCGCCGCTGAACGCCAGCGCGAGCGCGGCCGATCCGCCGAAACAGTAACCGATGGCCGCCACGCGCATCGGATCCACCAAGTCGGCGGCGAGAAGGGAGTCGAGCCCGGCTCGCGCCCGTGAGGCCATCAGCGGCGTGCCATAAAAGGGACCGGCCAATGCGCCGGCCCGTTTGGCGTCGGTCGTCACCACGCCCTTGCCGTACATGTCCACGGCGAAGGCCACATAGCCCAATTGGGCGATTTGGCGGGCCCGGCTTTTAGCGTAGTCGTTCAGGCCCCACCATTCGGGGAACACCAGGACACCCGGCGCCTTGCCCCGGGCTGCGACCGCCTCGTCGTAGGCCAGGTAACCCTCGAGTTCAACCCCGCCGTCCCGGTAGGCGACGGGACGGGTGATGACTTTGGCTTCCATGCGACACGATACGAGCCCCGCTCCAAAAGCGAGCAGCCCCGCGATTATTTGCGCCCTCAAGCCGGAAATCCGCCAGCGATGTAGTTCTTGAGGTGCTCGCACTCCGCCCGGTGCTCGTCCACCATCCATCGGGAGACGTCCCCGATCGAGATGAGCCCGCGGAGGCGTCCGTCCACGATCACCGGCAGGTGCCGGCAGCGCTTCTCGGTAAAAATCTCCATGACCTCGCTCACGGTCGCTTCGGGCGCGACCGTCACGAGTTCGCGCGTCATGACGTCGGCGACGAGCGCGGAGCGCGGATCCACGCCTGCGCCGACGACGCGCTTGAGCACGTCGCGCTCGGTGAAGATGCCGACGAGCTCGCCGGCATCGGCGACCACCACGCAGCCGATCCGGTGGCGGTTCATCTCGGCGACCGCGCTCGAAACCGAAATGTCGGGGCGGACCGCGTGCACGGTCGGTCCCTTGCGATCCAGCAATGCGGAAATCGGTGTATTCATGGGGATGGCTCTCCGGGCGCCTCGCTTTTGGGGGGTGACGGCACCCTAGCCCTCGGCGGCCACGGGGCAACCGCAAAGGATGGAAAAGCGCGAAGCTTGCACCGGCTCCCTCAGCCGGTTTTGCTGGGGCGATGAGCGCCGGCAAAATCGTCTTGGTCGTCCTGGGGGTCTGCGTCCTGTTCGTGATCGGCGTCGTCCTTTGGACGGTCGGGACTTACAACGGGCTGGTCACGCGGCAGCAGGCGGTGAACGGCCAATGGTCGCAGGTCGAGAACGTGTATCAGCGCCGGGCCGACCTCGTCCCGAACCTTGTCAACACGGTCGCCGGCGCGGCGAATTTCGAGAAGTCCACGCTGATCGCGGTGACCGATGCGCGCGCTTCGGTCGGCCGGGTTCAGCTCCCGTCCGGCTCGGCGCCGACAAATCCCCAGCAGCTCGCTCGGTTCGACCAGGCCCAGGGACAGCTCGGCAATGCCCTCTCCAGGCTCCTGGTCGTCTCCGAACGCTATCCGCAGCTCACGGCCACGGCCAATTTTCGCGACCTGCAGGCGCAGCTCGAGGGCACGGAAAATCGGATCGCGGTCGAACGCGAGCGTTTCAATGAAACCGTCCGGGACTACGATACCGCCATCGCGCGCTTCCCCGGGATGATCATCGCCGGGATGTTCCACTTCTCCTCGCGGCCCTATTTCACGGCGAAGGCTGGCGCGGAAAACGCGCCCAAGGTAAACTTCAACGGCAAGATCTGAAAATGCCTCCGATCGTCGCAGCGCCGCCCGGCTTGGCGCGGGGCTCCCGGGCCCCGGGGCCCCTGCGCCGCGCCGCGGGCTTCGCGCTGGCCGCGGTTCTGGTCTGCGTCGCGGCCGCGGCCGGACGCGCCGCGGAGGTCATGCCGCCTCCGCCGGCTCACCATTTCAACGATTACGCGGGCCTGGTCAGCGACGCCACCGCCCAGTCGCTCGACCGGGAGCTTGCGCAGTTCGAGCGGGCCACCTCCGATCAGATCGTCGTGGCGATCTTCCCGAAGATGCAGTCCGACTCCTCCATCGAGGACTACACCTTCCGGGTGGCCGAAAGCTGGCATCTCGGGCTCAAGGGCAAGGACAACGGCGCCGCACTCTTCGTGTTCGTCCAGAACCACACGATGCGGATCGTCACCAATTACGGCCTCGAGGCACAGCTGCCGGACGCCACCTGCGAGGACATCGTCGAGGATGTCATCGCCCCTCATTTCAAGCGGGGCGACTACGACGGCGGCCTCACCGCCGGAGTGAGCGCCATCCTCGCCGCCGCCAAGGGCGAATACCGAGGCACCGGGCAAACGGTGTATCAGGCGCGTCACACCGGGCGTGCGGGGGCAGGCAATGGGCTGTTCCTGTTCATCGTCTTTCTCTTCATCGTCGGCAGTTCGTATCTGCGCAGCCGGCGGCAGGTTCATTACTCCGGAAGCGGGCGCAGCGGGTTTTGGGGCGCCGGCGCCCCCTGGATCTTTCTGGGTGGCTTGGGAGGAGGAGGAGGTTTCGGGGGCGGCGGAGGCGGATGGGGCGGCGGCGGATTCACCGGCGGCGGTGGGATGGGAGGAGGAGGAGGCGCCGGCGGAAGCTGGTGAAAGGCTCATGCGCTGGCTGTTCGCAAGTCCCGCTCCCCTGGATCACAACCGGATCGTCGCGGCCATCCGGGACGCCGAGGCGAAGACCTCCGGCGAAATCCGCGTCATCGCCGCTCGCCACCGGACGCGCCATCCGGTCGCATCGGCTCGGAAGCATTTTGCCCGGCTCGGTCTGGAGGGCCGGC